>DASVMC010000537.1:0-4540 GCA_036384555.1 Niabella sp.
TAAGGATCAGGATCCACCGGATCAAGGAACGATTATCAAAAAAATTCAAAGATCATGAGTACAGCATTTGATCTTAAAAAAATATGGGGCAGTCAGCGCGTTCCGGAGCCGGATGTGCAAGCACTTTACAAAGCCGTAAAGGTTTACAGAAAAAAAGAAGCCGGGAAACTGATCGTGACAAACCTGGTATTGATTACCACAATAGCCCTTATTGTGTGGATCGCATTGCATTCACCCTCAGAAAAGATCACTACTCCTGTCGGCATCAGCATCATTATTATTACGATTGCAGGCTATCTGCTTTTTTACAATCAATTGTACCCATCGTTCAGGAAGCTTAACCTCTCCCAGAATAACAAGGAATTCCTTAACCAGCTGCTGATCATCAAAAAAAAACAGACATATATTCAGAAAATAATCATTCATTTATACCTGCTCTTTCTTTTTACAGGAATAGGGCTTGTTATGTATGAACCGGCCAGTCATATGGCGCTGACTTACCGTATTATAGCCTACACAGCAACAACTGGCTGGATGCTTTTTGCATGGCTGGTGCTTTGCCCGCGAACGGTCAAAAAGCAAAATGCCCGGATTGATCCGTTGATCCGGCAGTTTGAAAAGCTCTCAAAACAATTAACTGAGGAAGCAGCGCCCCTTTCAACCAGCTAATCATTTTTACCGGCTAAGCAGCTATGCACTAGCACCCGGCTTTTGAAAGTGAATCATTAAACAGCCTCTGTATTCCCGTATAGTGCGTCCCATATCAGAACGACGGTCAATGAATCAGGTCTGTTATGGATAACATCGGTATTCTGCATAAAATAGTGGTTACGCGCCAAACATAGCAAGATTCGTATTTTATAAACTGTAAATTGTTTCCATCTTTGTGCAACAAAACAGCAGAATAATGAACACACAGGACCATATCAATTTTAACAGGGTGGCGGAAGCCATCGAATACATACGCAGCAATTTTAAAGAGCAGCCGGACCTGGAGAAAATTGCCGGGGCCGCGCATATGAGCCCCTATCATTTTCAGCGTATTTTTTCTGACTGGGCAGGCACCAGTCCTAAAAAATTCCTGCAATACATCAGTGTTGAACACGCAAAAAATATTCTCAAAAGCGGCAGCGCTTCTGTAGCAGATGCTGCATATGATACCGGCCTTTCCGGCACCAGTCGTCTTCATGATCTCTTTGTAACAATTGAAGGAATGACCCCCGCTGAGTACAGAAACGGCGGCAAGAACCTGTACATTAATTACAGTTTTGCGGAAAGCCCCTTTGGTAATATACTGGTAGCTTCTACTATAAAGGGAATTTGCCATATGGCCTTTTACAAGAATGAAACCACCGCTTTAGCCGATCTTAAACAGCAATTCCCCAATGCCCGTTTTAGCCAGCGGCTGGATCTGCTACAACAGCATGCGCTGTTTATTTTTCAAAATGACTGGGAACAGTTAAAAGCCATAAAGCTGCATTTAAAGGGTACTGATTTTCAGCTAAAGGTATGGGAAGCTTTATTGAAAATTCCGATGGGGCAGCTCACCACCTATGGTTCACTGGCTGCCCGGATCGGCCGGCCGGCAGCTTCACGTGCCGTGGGTACGGCAATTGGCAGTAACCCTGTAGCCTATTTAATTCCCTGTCACCGCGTTATCCAATCTACCGGCAAAACCGGCGGCTATATGTGGGGGCCTGCACGTAAAATGGCCATTATTGGTTGGGAACAGGCCCGGGTTGCTAATGAAGAATAAATAATACGTTTAAAATGTAATAGCAGATACTGCACTGACAGGTGTTTTCTTTTACATGTACATTCCGCATTTTATATCTAACATCCTACATTTTTTATGCACAATCTTTTACCCTACGATGGTATTGTACACTATTACGGCCAACCGCTTTCCCGGTCCGAAGCCGATCCCTATTTTAAAAAGCTGCTGACGGCTATTACCTGGCAACATGATATAGCAGTCATTTTTGGTAAAAAAATCATCACTAAAAGAGAAGTAGCCTGGTATGGTGATGCGCCATTTGAATACACCTATTCCAATGCTACTAAAAAAGCGTTGCCCTGGACAGAAGAATTGTTACAGCTGAAAAAAATAGCCGAAGAATGTACAGGAGAATCCTTTAACTCCTGCCTGTTGAATCGTTACCATACAGGAGCAGAAGGAATGGCCTGGCACTGCGATGAAGAACGGGAACTGAAAAAGAACGGAGCAATTGCTTCGCTAAGCTTCGGTGCAGAACGCAGGTTCCTGTTTAAGCATAAAGTAACCGGCGAAAAGGTTGACTGTTTTTTAGAACATGGAAGTCTGCTGCTCATGAAAGGCACCACACAAACTCACTGGCTGCATCGCCTGCCTCCGACTAAAAAAATCAATACAGAAAGGATCAACCTCACTTTCCGTACAATCAGCAAATAGAAAGAGCCGCCCTTATTGCACCGAGGCGGCTCCTTAACAAAATAAACAAAAAACAATTACCAGATCTTGGCCCTTTCATTTTCGGGCTTATACATTTTATCTCCGGGCTGTACGTTAAATGCCTTATACCACGGATCAAAGTTGGTTAACGGGCCGTTGGCTCTCCATTCGGCAGGTGAATGCGGATCTATCTTGATCAGCTGACGGGCGCGCTCGGGCGTCCTCTTTCCTCTCCAAACCTGTGCCCAGCTCAGGAAAAACCGCTGATCGGGCGTAAACCCGTCGATCTGCTCATTTCCCTGCCCCTGTTTGGTCTTCTTAAAGGCATCATAAGCAATGGTAATGCCACCAAGGTCCGCAATATTCTCTCCCAGGGTCAACAGGCCGTTCACATGCAGGGAATCCAGAACCGTATAACCGTTAAACTGGTCTTCCACCATTTTGGTTTTCGCTTTAAATTTCTTTTCATCATCGGGTGTCCACCAGTTTTTCAGGTTACCATCTGCGGCATATTGTGCGCCCTGGTCATCAAAACCGTGCGTCATTTCATGACCGATCACAGCGCCGATACCTCCGTAATTAACTGCATCATCTGCACCAAAATCAAAGAAGGGGAACTGCAGGATAGCGGCAGGAAAAACAATTTCATTAAAGGTTGGATTGTAATAAGCATTTACCGTGTTAGGTGTCATGCCCCATTCGGTGCGGTCAACCGGTTTACCCAGTTTTGCCAGGTCCCGTTTGTATTCAAAGGCCGATGCATTTAATACATTCTGTGCATAATTATCAGGTGTAAGCTGCAGCCCGGTATAATCTTTCCATTTATCCGGGTAGCCTATTTTCTTAATAAAGGCAGCCAGCTTTGCTGCGGATTTCTGTTTGGTGGCATCGCTCATCCAATCCAGGTTTTTGATACGGTTATTAAACGCATCCTGCAGATTCTGCACAAGGTCAACCATTTTTGCTTTCGCTTCAGGTTTAAAATATTTATCTACATATAGTTTGCCCAGCTGCTCGCCTATAGCGCCGTCAATCACACGCATTACACGCTCCCATCTTGGCTTTTGCTCTTTTTGTCCGCTTAAGGTCCTGGCATAAAATTCAAACCGGGCATTTTCAAAACCCGATCCCAGGTAAGGGGCCATATCGGAAAGCGTATTATAGGTAAGATAAGCTTTCCATACTTCAACGGGGGTTGATTTCAACAAGCCCGACAAGGCCCTGTAATATTGCGGCACAGAAACCAGCATACTATCCCCGGTAATATTCATTTTTGCAAAAACATCTTTCCAGTTTATACCGGGTGTTTGTTTGGAAAAAGCTTCTGTGCTGAACTTATTGTACATTTTTTGCGGGTCACGCATTTCCTTCGGGTACAAAGAAGCTGCCGCCAGTTTATTTTCCAGGTCAAAAATGGCCAGCGCATTTTTACCCGCAGTAGCAGTATCCTCACCGCCAAGGGTTAATATTCTGGTGATGTACGCTTTATAAGCCTCCCTGTTCTTTACTGCACTTGAATCTTTATCTGTATAATAATCTTTAGAAGGCAGCCCTAAACCTCCCTGCCCGAATTGTATAATATTTTCAGTAACGTTCTTGTCGTCCGGACCAATATAGAAGGGCAAAATGGATTGCAGGCCCTGCTTGTTATTTTCAATGACCACATCCAGTATTTGTTGCGGAGTGGTAACAGCTGCAATAGCATCCAGTTCCTTTTTAATGGCGGTAACACCGGTTTTATCAATAGAACTGGTATCCATACCACTTTTATAAAATGCCGCCACATTGAATGCGGGTGATCCCGTAGCTGACTTTTCTTTCACGATATCTTCCAGCAGTGTGTGCACCGACTTATTGGTATTATCTGCCAGTTCATCAAAACTGCCCCAGCCGGTCTTATCGCCGGGTATAGCCGTTTTTTTCAGCCACGCACCATTAGCGTAAAGGAAAAAATTGTCACCGGGTTTTACCGTGGTATCCATGTTTGCTCTATCCAGGTAAGTGGTGCTGTCTTTTGCTGCTTCCTGAGCAGCCTGTTCTGAACCGGTGCCACACCCAAGCATTCCGGTAGCTATAACCGCTGTAGCCATCAGCATTCTTTTGTGAATC
>DASVMC010000538.1:0-3017 GCA_036384555.1 Niabella sp.
TCCGGGTACCGCGTCCTGATCTCTCCGTAACATACGGCACGCCCAATGCCTGCAACAATTGCCATACGGGTAAATCTGCCCAATGGGCTGCAGCGGCCGTTGTAAAATGGTTCGGACCAACGCGCCGCTACCACTTTGCCGAAGACCTGATCCCCGGCAGCAGGCTGGATGCCGGCAGCCAGGCACACCTGATCAGGCTCATCAGTGATACAGCAACTCCATCTATAGTTCAGGCAGCTACAATGCAATACCTTTCCGGCATGCCCGGCAATGATAACGGGGCCGAGCTGGTAAAAGCACTTCAGAATAAAAACGCACATATACGCTACCGCGCTGTTACAGGCCTTACTAATTTTGCGCCTGCAGTATGGAGGGATGCGGTCCAGCCCCTGCTTACAGATAAAGTAAGAGCTGTGCGTATTGCAGCTGCCAACCTGGTATTAGGCGCCAATGACGGCGACCTCATCGAAGGTCTTGGTACTGCATATACCAATGCACTGGCCGAACTCAATAACGACGTCCTGTACCAGACCGATTTTGCTTCCGGCAACGTTATGGCTGCAGATTATTATCTCAAACTGAAAAATTATGATGAGGCTACATCCTTTTATCTGAAGGCATTAAAGAAAGATGATCAAATGAATTATGCCCGTTTAAATCTTTCAACCGTGTATAACCTCAAAGGTAATAACCAGGAAGCGTTGCGGGTATTACTGGATGCTGCCAGGATCGACCCCAAAAACGACCGCATTTATTTCAATCTTGCGTTATTGTATAATGAATTGCGGCAACCTGAAAACGTGGTAAAGAACCTGCAGCAGGCAATTGCACTTAAAACCACCAACCCGCGCGTCTATTATAACTATGGCATTCTGCTGCAACAGCAACAACAATACTCATCTGCCCTGCAGCAATACCAGAAAGCACTGCAATTAGCACCTGCTGACGCGGATATCAACTATGCGCTTTGCGTGCTGTTCCTTCAGCAGAACAATCCCGCAGCGGCAAGGCCTTATGCCCAGACGCTCAGGAAATATTACCCGGGCGATCAGCGTTTCCTGCAATTATGGCAACAGCTGGGAATGTTATAGGAGGGCGATTTCAGGCATCAGGTCTCAGAAATCAGTATTCAGGTATCAGTATTCAGATAGCAGTATTCAGACTTCTGTTCCGATAGCTACCGGGATCAGTTCTCAGTGCTTGCAGCAGTATCAGGCGTGCAACAGCTCCTGTACGTGTTTTTTCATGTTACCGGCCATTTGCTCCAGCGGAAGATCATCAGCATCCGTACCAAACGGGTTTTCAATAGACTCAGCGATCAGTTCCAGGGACGCCAGCACATAAAAAATAAAAGGAACGGCTGCGATCACAAAATAGCCCATGGAAAAAACGAGTCCCACAGGCAGCGTAACCACATATAATACAATAAACTTTTTAATAAAAGAGCTGTAGGAATAAGGGATCGGCGTATTTTTTATTCGTTCGCAGGCACCACATATATCTGTTAAGGATTGCACTTCGTTGTTGATAACAATGAGCTGATCCCCGCTTATCTTTCCTTCCTGATAAAGTCCGTTAAGAGAACGGAATAAGATCAGGGCCACCTGGTTCGGCCCATGTTTCTGGTTCAGGTTAAGCTCAGGATGAGCAGCGCTGTCCAGCATGAACGTTGTATAATCAGACCGGAGAAAACCAGACAGTACCTGCGAATAAAGCGGGATCGACTTACGAAAAAAATGCCGGTTCCCCTTATCGGTTTTAAGCAGATAGGCGTCCAGCTTTATGGCCATCGAACGGCAAACATTCGTAAGCGCTCCCCATTGACGACGTGCTTCCCACCAGCGGTCATAGGCTGTATTGGTACGGAATACGAGCAACAAGGAAAGCACAAACCCCAGTAAATTGTGCACCATATTGATATTCTTCAACCAGCTTTTCTCAGAAAGTTTCAGGTATTCCAATTCAAAATAGGCGATCCCCCAGGAAATAAGCGCCATAAGTAATAAATAGGGCAACAACTTTCTGAAGCTGTCCGATTTATGAAAATAAAGAACCGCTTTAAACCACTCTTTGGAATTATAGATTGTCATCAGCTTTTACAGGATTCTTGTTACTGGTAAGGAAATATAAATAACCATAAACGGTCAGTGACCGGTTATTTCGCTTTTTGGCGGAGCGAGCGCATAAACAGGCATCCTGCCAGGGTTGCCAAAACCGACGCGATCAGGATCGCCAGCTTTGCCTCTGCGATCACAATGGGATCATTAAACGACAATAGACTAATAAAAATGGACATCGTAAAACCGATACCTGCCAGCATTCCCAGTCCAATGATGTGTTTCCAGCTGGCATTACGGGGCAACTTTCCGACCTTAAGAAACACTGCCAGCCGCGTTGAAAGAAAAATGCCCAGGGTTTTTCCTGCAAACAATCCCAAGATAATCCCTGCACCCAACGGAGCCACTAATCCATTTACCATTGCTGCTTCAAAACGGATGTTGGTATTTGCAAGCGCAAAAAGCGGCACAATAAAAAAATTGACCGGCTTTGTCAAAATGTGCTCCAGCCTTTCAAGCGGTGATTCTTTTGAACCGGATCCCAGCGGCAGCAGCATTGCAACCAGAACTCCGGCAATGGTTGCATGAATACCGGAATGATGAATAAAATACCATACAAAAAGACCCGGGACAATATAGAACGCTATATGCTTCAGGTTAAACCGGTTAAACAAAAACAGCACTACTAAAACCCCTCCGGCCATCAGCAAATAATTCCAGTGAATTGCTGACGAATAAAACAACGCAATGACCCCTATTGCAATCAGATCATCTACAATAGCCAGCGCTGCTAAAAAAATCTTCAGACTTGGAGGCACCCGCTTTCCCAGCACAGAGAGCGCTGCCAGGGCAAAAGCGATGTCTGTAGCCATCGGGATCCCCCATCCAACAGAAGTTGGTTCATTCCGATTCAGTACATAAAAAATAACCGCCGGAAGTATTGCCCCCCCGAAAGCTGCA
>DASVMC010000539.1:0-4315 GCA_036384555.1 Niabella sp.
TTTGTGGGCTGAATTGCAATAAGCTGTCAGCCATTACTATACAGTTGTCACCGCTCACCGCTCAATGTTCGTGTCTTGAAGCTCAGTTTACCAGCCCTTCCAGAAACTCCCGGAATTTTTTACTGTTATAATCGGCTGCTCCTTCATGGTGATAAACGGGTTTCCCTGTTTTATCAAGTACAAGCGTGGTGGGCAGCGTGCCGTTGTACCAGGAGGCTGGTATTGTTCCCCGGGTGGTGGACAACGGAAGGCTGAGCTGCTTTTCTTTTAAGAAGCTGCTGGCTTTGGGCAGATCATCATCAGCATCCACCAAAAGGAAAACAACAGCGGGGCTGTTTTTATAAGAAGCATACAATTCATTAATGGCGGGCATTTCTGCAATGCACGGCGGGCACCAGGTAGCCCAGAAGTTGATGAATACCACCTTTCCTTTTAAGGATTCTATGGTATGGGTTTCGCCGGCTGCGGTAATAAACTGTACCGGTGCCGCAGGGACTTCAGGTATTATGGCGCTGGTTGCCGTGACGGGCGGCTGAAAAAAGCCTGCTTTCATCAACCCGCGGATGACTACCGCCTTAAATTCCGGGAAGATAAAAAGCGCCAGGGACAAGGCCAATAGTCCGGCGGTGATTGTATTCGACAGCAGTTTCTTTTTTGATAAGGCCATGGAAATGTCTTTCTTGAATTACAAATAAGCGCTATATAGGTTCAGCCGGAAATAAGACAATAAAACACGAAACGTTTCTTTTTCCAGGAAACAGCGCTTGTATGAGATCAGATTTATTAACCTGTTTATATGAGTTCTTCAGGTATACCGCTTTAATGTTGGCAGGTGATAAAGATGCTACCGGTCTTCAGCCTGGATACTTATACGCATTTTCCGGGTGCAATGCTATTAATAATGCCGGGTGCATCACATTACGGATCTTATGAACAGCCTGATCTTTTTAATACAGTGCTTCTGACGTTTTTTGAAAAGAAGGCCGGAAATAAATAAAGTACCGGTTACCGGACCTTTCCAATAAGTGTCTTCAACTGTTGAAACGCCTGTTTTTCCAGACCCGAAAGCTCTATTAACCGGTCGCCCATATTATCATAATCTGCTTGTGTGCTTAACCGACCTTTGTAAATACCCGATGCCTGGATCGCTGCATCCCGCCATTTATCACCGGCGGCAGTGAATTGTTTTGAAATAGCGATCAATTCGTCTATGCACAAATACTGATGCGCCTGTTGCAGAAATGCACCATAAATAAAACGAAAGCCGCCGCCGCCGGTACCGATTTCTTCCTGCATGCGTACCAGTTGTGCCAGGTAGCTGCGGGCCTTCTCATCGCCTAGTTTATTCTTCCATTTTTTAATTTGCCTGCCGGTATAAGCAATGCCGCTTACACCACCAAAAGACCCCGGAATGTAAAGCATGTCGCGGCAATTCCGCTTAATACCTTTAATAATACCCTGCTTCATTTGCTCATCTGTTGGCTCTTTTAAATGATCGCCGGGGTAATAGAGCTGTCCATGCGGGGCAAAAGCACCTCTGGCAAAACGTACCCGCTCCAGTTCGTAGCTGTTCATTGTAACCAGCCCTTCCATAATCGGATCGCTTATATAATAGTCATCGCCTGCTTTATCTACTACTATTAAATTATGTGCGTTAAAATGAAAGCGGTACTCTTTAGGAAAATAGGTTAAATAGAAAACACCCACCTGGCAGGCTGTAGGTTTACCGGCCAGTATGCGTTCATCTAATGCCTGCATGGCTTTTTCGTGCGAGCGGAATTTTTTTCTCGTAACAGGAACACCCAATGCTGTACAGGTTCTTTTAAAAATAAGCCCCGGCATGGTCCGGAAAGAAATCGCCGGTCCGCCATTGACTTTCATGAACGGGAGCTGGATATAAAATAAACCAGAGCCCATACCAAAGGCTAACGGCTCAGTGATCTTTGTAATTCCGTAATGATGTAAAAGGGCGGTGGTAACGCCGTTCTCGCAATGCGCCGCCTGTATATGTTTGAAATTGGTGTGTTGTAGTTCCAAGTTATTTTGTTTGTGATTTATCGGCCCGTTTACCATAAACAATGGCCTGTTCTCTGTGATCTATTTAGTAAAAGGATGTTTCAGCTCGTCCACACTCACTTCAAAAAGCGCGGCGTATTTTTTTAGTTTATCTTCTGACAATTTCTGAAAGCCGGAAGGTTTCAGGTGTTTTTTTATGGTCCATTTCCAGTAACCGGTATACGAGGCCAGAATATTCAGATCCATGATCTTTTTTTCCATAAAGTATAACAGGGGACTGGCCTCACCCCGGAGCACTTTTTGTTTGGAAGCCTCGATCTTAGCTTCCACATCATGCCAGGCCACGTTCAGGGCTTCGGTTTTTACCTCCCACCCGGTACTTTGGCCGGTGGAATAGTTGCCTTGTTCATCTACCACATAAGTAAGCTCCCTGGCTATTTTGCCCAGGGCACCGTTGTCCTGCGGAATTTCTTCTTTTTTCATATGATGAAAAAATTTTTAAACAAAGCAAGCTAACGAAAATTGATGATATAATATTCGCTAAATCAGGGTAACTGCCCGTTAGGCTGCAACCATTCCCTGGTTTTTGCTTTCAGTCACAAAAAAAGTGAAAAACATGCACGTTTTTCACTTCCGCATTTTTTAATGACCCGGATCTTTTATACTGCGGTCAGCAAGGCATACATATAGCTGAAGCGGGAGCTTTCCGGCACCAGCAAAAATATTTTATCGCCTTTTTTCAGCTTGCCGCTGTTGAACAGTTCGTCAACCATAAAATAAACAGAGGCAGCGCCTACGTTCCCTACGGTGCTCAGGTTCACAAACCATTTTTCATAAGGAATATGGTGCCCCAGTTTAATATGCTCTTCATAGATTTTGTCTTTAAAGAAGTTGCTGCTCATATGCGGCAGGTACCAGGTGATATCATCCGGGTTCAGACCACGGCGTTCAAACAGTTCGGGGAGGATCTTTCCGCCCAGGGGAACGATATTCGGACTTAACAGCTTTACATCCTGTTTAATGCTCAGTACCGATTTTTCATTTTGCTCTTCATGGCCAAATTCCAGCCAGCTTTTCAGCTGTCCGTCTCCCTGTTTTTCGGCGCCCATGTACATACAGGCTTCCATATGGTCGGCATAGGAAATACCTTCCATCCATTCTATCTTCAGGCTGAGACCGGTTTCGTTCCTTTTGTCAGTAATTAAAAAAGCTGAGGCCCCATCGGAAAGCATCCAGCGTAAAAACTCTTTATCAAAGCTGATGTACGGATTTTCTTCCAGCGCTTCCAGTTTATGTACCTCATCTTCAAACTGGTTGGCCACCAGGGATGCGGAAAAACGCTCAGAGCCGGTTGCAATGGCTGTTTTTGCATCGCCCCCTTTTACCGTCATGTAAGCGTATTTCAGCGCATGCATGCCGGCGCAGCAAACACCTGAAGGTGATACCACTTCAATAGAGCCCAGCTGGGGCAGCCAGCCGTGCACCATTACTGCATGTGAGGGCATCATCTGGTCGGGAGAGGAGGTGCCACAGGATAATACATCAATATGTTTGATCCCTTCCGGGTCATTTTTAAATAATTCCTTGATTGCTTCTGCTGTCAGCTGGGCATTGGTATGGGTTATTTTACCGCCTTTTTCCAATGCATAATACCGGTTGGTAATAGCGTTGTTTCTTAATACAATCCTTCTGGATTTAGAGGGTTTTCCATTGATATAGCCCAGGTATTCCTCCATTTCATCATTGGATACCGGGTTGTTTGGGAAATAATGTGAGGTACGGTTAATATAAACGTCGTTCATATATTCGGGTTATAATCTACACTTGAATAATAGTTCATTTGTTGTTTTATCTTTTTCTGATTAAATGGCCTTACCAATATCAAATCTACTAATAAAATTAGGGGAGAAGCCACTAATAATGCCACGGCAAGATAATATTTATAGGCCACAAGTATCTTTTTCCTTTTTCGGGGATGTTTATTAATAATATCCACCCATTTCTGGAAAATCTTACCTGCTTTTCGCTCAATGAACATTAAGGAATACTTAACGTCTGCTGCTTTTTGTTGCACCAGTGCCGGCTGCAGGTTTTCCCAATCGGCCGTCTTTAAATGTGCGGCTACCGTGGCGCCAAATACGGAGGCATTCGCAATATCCCTGTCAGATACACCGGGCAGCGGAAAAATGCCCCATTTTCTTGTTTTTTTGCCGGTACCCAGCCAGTGAAAAATAGTGAAGTAGCTCAGGTGGTTCATATGCCGGTCTACCAGGGCAATATTGCCTGCATGCCGGGTGCC
>DASVMC010000540.1:0-5709 GCA_036384555.1 Niabella sp.
AAGATCAAAAAAGATTTTGACGCTAAAAAACCGGCAGGGCGCGCGCTTACAGAGTGTAAATACCAGCGGTACCTGAAAGATTACCTGGCTACGGCAGCATCAATGGACCGCAATATCGGGAAGACGCTGGATTACCTGGATAAAACCGGGCTATCAAAAAATACGATCGTGATCTATATGTCGGACCAGGGATTTTATATGGGAGAGCATGGCTGGTTCGATAAACGGTTCATGTATGAAGAATCATTCAGAACGCCCATGGTAATGCGTTATCCCGGTGTTATCAAACCCCGAACCTCCATCAGTGATTTTATTATGAACATTGACCTGGCACCCACATTTATAGATATAGCCCGGGCACAGGCGCCAGCGCAGGTGCAGGGAGCTTCTTTTCTGCCATTGCTGAAAAATAAAAACTATGTTGCGCGGGATGCCATGTATTACCACTATTATGAAAATGGAGAACATTCGGTATCCCCCCATTTCGGCATCAGAACAAAACGATATAAGCTCATCCGGTTTTATAAACGCGTGGAAAGCTGGGAGTTGTTCGACCTGCAAAAAGATCCTCATGAGCTGCATAATATTTATGATGAGCCGGGCACAAAGCCGGTTATAGCGGATCTGAAGAAAAAGCTGCAGGAACTGATAAAAGAATATAAGGATACAGAGGCTGCGGCAATCTTTGAACAGGTGATCTAGCTGCTGCATTACCGGTTAAACAGGCGAATACAGGATCCGGTGTCTGTACAGTCATCTATATAAAGAATGATGATCAAAAAATAGTTCCGGAAAGGAAGCGGATAGGTGAGGATGTATAAGGAGCCGGTGCGGGAAATGAGCTGTAGGAATTGACCGGGTTCATTTTTTGAGATGACTATAATGAATGTAAAAGTAATTTTAATGGACAAAAAAATCAGTACAGCCTTTCTGGTTGCTGTGTGGTTCAGCGCTCCTGCTGTGAGCTTTGCACAGCCAAAGGAAACAGCGGCTACAAAGATCGTCGCAGCTGAGTATGGTTTCGAGAACAGCCGGGATATTGAGGGCTGGGAGGCAAAAAACAGCAGCCTGTCCTTTTCAAATGCGCATTATAAAGAGGGGCAGCGTTCACTGCAATGGAGCTGGCAGACAGGTGCAAGGCTGGAAGTTGCCGGTTTAAAGGGCCTGAAAGAAGCCGGAGCTGTTTACCCGGGTGGTATACCTGAAGTGTATGAACCTTCCTTTTACCCGAAAGGCCGTTATGGAGGTATGAAGATATGGCTGTACCAGGAAAAACCTTCGTCAGGACAAATGATTTTTCAGGTCGGAAGCAGCGTGGCAGCGGCCCGCCAGGCTCCTAAATACCGCTTTGCCGTCAACCTTGATTTTACCGGTTGGCGCACGGTCTGGGTTTGTTTTGAAGAAGATACCCGGGTAAAAGATTATAAAGGCAGTGATAATATGGAAGCCCTTGTCGCTTTCCCCCAGCAGGTAAAAGAAAGTAAAGGTGTTTTGTTTATCGATCATCTCCTTCTGCTTAGCTTCGTATCCAACAATCGGAACTCCGATCTGCAGTTTATAAATAACAAACGGAACCTGCGTTCAGCAGATGGATACGAGATCTTAAAGCCTTTTCAGGTTTATAAAAAAGCGGCATACAATCAGCAGATAAACAAAAAACTGCTTGCCGGTGAAAGTGACCGGATCGCCGCCCGGCTGGAATTTCTGATGATAGGAGATCAGACAGAAGACTGGAAGCAACGCAATACCGGTATTGAAAAAGAACTGGCAGGTAAAATCAAAACGGCCCTTTCTGCGTATGAAGGATTGCAGTTAAAACAGGTGAATGGCGTTATTAATGGCACACCGTTGTTTGCGATCAGGGATGAACACCCGGCACCGGAAGGCCAGGTTTTTGACAACGTAGCGCAAACCGTATTTTTTCCGCTGGCAATGGATTACCGGATGAACAGCAATGCTGCTTCAAAGGATAAGCTGATGCAGCTGTTTGATTATTTCCTGGACCAGGGCTGGGCCAGTGGCAGCGCCCTGGGCACCGTAGACCATGTTATACGGCTGACACCGGTCGCCACTGCCGTTTTTTTATTAAGAAAGGAGCTTGCAGCGCTACACAAATTAGAACCGGAGGTGAACATGCTGGCGTGGCATACGCGCCTGGGCAGTATGCTGGATATAGACTACTCCCGCGGTGAAAATTCTGATAAAATACGCGGCGGAGCACTGGTAAAGCTGATCACCATTTTACTGATGGAGAATAACGCCCGTAAACAGGAGCTGCTGGAGTGTTTTAAAAATTATATGGATTATGTGGTTGCCGTTGCTCCCGGCTACAGCGATACGTTTAAACCCGATTTTTCTATTTATCATCACCGGGGTACCTATCTGAATGTTTATGGTACAAATGCTTTAAATACCATGGCGCTCATACATTGGCTGCTGAACGGCACCCGTTATGCCTTGTCTGCACAGTCTACCTTCAACCTTAAACAGGCTTTGCAACGGCAGGCGGCCATTGCCTTCGGAGTACAGATCCATTATGGGGCAGGGGGGCGTTTCCCTCTTAATAACAGCGCTGTTGACAGCGACTGCCTGCCGGCTTTTGCCTATATGAGCATGGCAAATGACAGCGTGACCGATCAAAAGCTTGCAGCTATCTTCAGGCATATCTATGCTATTGCAGCGCCCGCAGCGGTTAATAAGATGTTGTTGCCGGCCCTTACATACTCCGGCACTTATGGCACTCTGGACCTGATGGTGCGCGCAGCTGCACAGGCAAAGCCGGCTACACAGACTCCTGCCGATGATATTGTAGTGATGCCTTACTCCGGGTTGATGGTATACCGGCATCAGCATGCGTTTGCCACCGTAAAAGGATATAACAAATACGTTTGGGATTATGAAGGCGGGAACGGGGAAAACAACCTGGGCCGCTATTTAAGTCATGGTATGCTGATCACGGCACAGGGAAATGAACAGAACGGGTTCGACTCCCTGGGAATGGATATGAATGAAGGGTTCGACTGGTCAATGTTACCGGGGGCTACTACTAAAAAGCTGCCGGCCGATAAACTGTTATATTATCCGAAAGCTGATCATAAATATATAGAAGGGAAGCACCGGAACTTTTCGGAAAGTGTGATCGCAAGCGGGCTGCAACAGCAGAACAACGGGCTGTTTGCGTTTGACCTGAGGGATGATGTTTTCCCGGATGAGGACTGTTCGTTATTTGACAGTTCTTTCCGGGCAAGGAAATCTTACTTTTTTATTGGTGATGAAATTATTTGCCTGGGTTCCGGTATCAGCAATAATGACAGCCGCTACAATACGGTTACTACTCTTTTTCAGTACCGGTTCCATGCACAAAGGCCCAATTATTTTAACGGGAAAACCATTGGCAGCTCTTTAAGCACTACAATGGATGGAGGGTACTTTACGGATCAGAACGGCTTCCTGTACCTCATCCCGGGAGGACAGCACATCGTGCTGGGTCATGAGCTGCAACATGCTTACCAGTCCGGTAAAAAAGGATACCAGCCGGTAAATGCAGATTATGTAAAAGCCTATATTGATCACGGCCGCCACCCTGAAGAGCAGGGGTATGAATACGAGATCATCATGAACGCCGGTGCAGGAGCGGCAAACACCTACCTGAAGAATAAAAGTTATGAAGTGCTCAAAAAGGATAATGCTGCGCATATAATCCGGCACAGGGCTACGGGAATTACCGCTTACGCAGTTTATAAAGCAAATGTTCCGCTGAAAGGGATTTTATTAAACACGAATACCCCGCTCCTGGCAATGATAAAGGATACAGCAAACGGGCAACTCCTCAGCTTGGCCGATCCTGATATAAAACAGGCCAGATGGAATCACAATATGTCGCATATGCCGGACAGCATCACCAATGCCTGGGCAGGCGGGTCTGTGGTTACAATTACCTTAAAAGGAGAATGGTATCTGGCCAAATACAATGATAAGCTGATGAGCGCTGCTGTTAAGAACGGCAATACAATCCTTTCCGTATTTTGCAAAAACGGGGAAAGTATTGAGCTGCCATTACAGCGCCGGCAGGAAAGTACTGATGGGGAAGACTAAGATTATTCCGATCAACTCATCAATAGTTCTATTTTTTAACCAGTAATAATGGATCCATGTATAAGCAACTGTTTTTTTTAGGAATGTTCTTTTGGGGTTGCCTGATGGCAAACGGGCAGGAAAAACGCCCACCCAATATTTTGATTATTATAACGGATCAGCAAACAGCAGATGCGATGAGCAATGCAGGCAATAAAGATTTGCATACGCCGTCCATGGACCAGTTGGCAGCCAACGGGGTGCGCTTTACCAGGGCGTATTGTGCGCAGCCTTTATGCACGCCATCGCGTACAGCCATTTTCAGCGGCCGTATGCCGTTTGAGACCGGCTTCGTGGGCAATGCAAGCGAAAAGGACGGACAGTGGCCGGACAGTCTGTTAACAATGGGTAAAATATTTCAGAACGGAGGGTATAAAACCGGTTATGTGGGAAAATGGCACTTGCCAATGCCTTCCCGCAAGGTAAGCCAGCATGGATTTCAGTTTATAGAAAATACCGGCTTCCTCGATTATAACGACGCTGCAACACCTTCTTATTGCGCCCGGTTTATAAAAGAAAATAAAGAGCAGCCTTTTTTGCTGGTGGCTTCTTTTTTAAACCCGCATGATATCTGCGAATGGGCCAGAGGGGATGCATTAAAGATGGATTTACTGGCGGCAGCGCCGCCGCCGGATCGATGCCCCCAACTGCCGGCTAACTGGGCTATTCCGGCGAATGAACCGGCAATTGTACGGGAGCAGCAGCAAGTGAGTTTTCGTACCTATCCTACCGTAAACTGGACGGGTAACCAGTGGCGGCAATACCGCTGGGCGTATAACCGGCTGGTTGAAAAAGTGGATGGATATATAGGGATGGTACTGGCTTCACTAAAAAAATATAATGTAGAAAAGAACACGATTGTCATTTTTACAGCAGACCATGGAGACGGTTACGCTGCCCACCGCTGGAATCAGAAGCAGATTTTGTATGAAGAAACGGCCAGGATCCCTTTTATTATTTCAAAGCCTGGCGGATGGAAGGCGCGGACAGATGACCTGCTGGTATGTAATGGTACCGATATCATTCCTACCATTTGTGGGTTTGCCGGTATCAATGCACCGGCTTATCTGAAAGGGATCGATATCAGCAAAAGGTTAACGGACCCGCTTTTGCCGCTGCGCGACACCCTGGTAATTGAAACTGATTTTGCAGATAATGAGAAATTAATGGGCATTAACGGGCGTGCGGTTATTACACGGGATCTGAAATATATTGTATACAATAAAGGCGCAAGCAGGGAACAGTTATTCAATCTGGCAAAAGATCCCGGAGAAATGGATAACCTGGCAGTGAACGCAGCGTACAAGCGCCAGCTGCAGGCGATGCGCACCTATTTAAAAGCCTGGTGTATCAGAAATGCAGATCCTTTCCTGAAAAGTGCCTTATAAAATCAATCGTTACCCGAGAAAGGGCGTTAAAAAGTGGGGTTTATTCAGGAGTATAATTGGATTGAAAAAGAACGGGTGTTGAGAATACCCGGCTTGCACAACCCAGTAAGCAGGCATTATCGCCGGTTTGCGCGCGGACAACTACGGTATGACTGCTGGTATCGGGCATTGCTTTCTGCAACACTCT
>DASVMC010000541.1:0-6262 GCA_036384555.1 Niabella sp.
CTGACCACTGAAAACTGAGAACTGAAAACAAACATTTAACTTATCCACCTCGGCTGCTGTTTGCCGCTCTGAGAACTGATCACATGGAGCTGACCACTGAAAACTAACCACTGAAAACTAAGAACTGACAACTGACCGCTCACCCCTCAATACTCCAGTCTATCGGGTCAATACCGTGCGCAACCAGGTATTCATTGGCTTTTGAAAAAGGCTTGCTTTTAAAAAAACCATTATGAGCAGAGAGCGGAGATGGATGCGCAGATTTGATGATGCAGTGTTTGGAAGCATCAATGAGTACTGCCTTTTCCTGGGCAAATTTCCCCCAAAGGATAAAAACCACGTGTTCCTTATCTTCAGACACTTTTTTTATAACAGCATCAGTAAAAGTGGCCCATCCGATTTTTGCATGACTCATGGGCTCCCCGGCGCGTACCGTTAAAGAAGCGTTGAGCATAAATACCCCCTGTTGCGCCCATTTGGTTAAATCACCTGTTCGGGGAACAGCTACGCCCAGGTCATCGTGCAATTCTTTGTAGATGTTGACCAGGGAAGGTGGTGGTGGCACACCTTTCTGGACCGAAAAACAAAGGCCGTGTGCCTGTCCCGCTCCGTGGTAGGGATCCTGGCCTAGCAATAATACTTTCACTTTATCAAAAGGAGTAATATTAAAAGCATTAAAAATGTTTTTTCCTGCAGGGTAAATCGTTTTCCCGGCCTGCTTCTCCGTTTTTAAATGGTGTACCAGCGATTCAAAATAAGGCTTTTTAAATTCGGCCTCCAGCTCTTTTTTCCATGAAGGTTCAATTGCTACTTCCATTTCGCTTCAAATTTTAGTAAAAATAATTACAATGGTCAGATTGGCAAATATTTATTAGAGCAGTGTTATAGTTTGGTTTTGAGAAGGGTAGATATCCGATTTTTTTCAGCAGTATTAAAAAATTAAGAATTTAACAAAATGCACATGGCGCCGGCTGTATTTTCAATTACTTTTATCGGATACGAAACCACATCAAATGAATCCGTACATTCTGTTTCCTGTAGTTTGGATTGTTGCAAATGGCGTCTATTCCATCGTTATGTATATCTTTTTAAAGGACCGTTTGTATAAAGAAAAATATGCAGCTATTTTAAAAACCTCTCTTATCAGTTTATGGGTGATCTCTTTTGTAAGCCTCGCATTTATAATGGTCGTCTTTGTTAAATAAATGGGCTGGTTCTCAAGTGCACTGTTGGAAATTTTTGATTTAAGTATTAACTTGAAGCATATTTTGAACAGATGGAGTATATAGATTATTACAAAGTTCTTGGTGTTAATAAGGATGCAACAGCAGAGGATATAAAAAAGGCATACAGGAAACTGGCCCGGAAACACCATCCGGATCTGAACCCTGATGATAAAGAAGCCGTGAAACTGTTTCAGCAGATCAATGAGGCACATGAGGTATTGAGTGATCCGGAAAAACGGAAGAAATACGATCAGTACGGTGCCGATTGGAAACATGCAGAGCAATTTGAGGAAGCCAGAAGGCAGCAGGCTTCGGGGTACTCCGGTGGCGGCGGGAATCCTTTTGGCAGCGGGGAGCAGTATTCATTTAATAGTGAAGACGGCGGTGATTTTTCCGACTTTTTTGCATCCATGTTTGGCAACAGGGGTGAAGGCGGGAGGCAGCGTCAGGCAAAATTCAAGGGCCAGGATTATCGTGCTTCTTTACAGATCAATCTGTCTGATGCCTATAAAACACACAAGCAGACATTTACAGTCAATGGCAGGAATATACGCATAACCGTACCTGCCGGTATTGAGAACGGACAGGAAATAAAGATCGCCGGCTACGGTGCGCCCGGAGTAAACGGCGGCCCCGGCGGAGATCTTTATATTACGTTTACCATTCATAATGATACGCCGTTTGTCCGCAAAGGAAATGACCTGTACCTGGATGTTCCCCTGGATCTGTATACAGCTGTTTTGGGAGGAAGCGCAACAATTGACACAATAGATGGGAAAGTAAAACTGACGGTTGGGCCCGAAACGCAGAACGGAACAAAGGTCCGGCTGAAAGGGAAAGGCTTCCCCGTATATAAGAAAGAAGATACCTACGGAGATCTGTACGCAACCTATCAGGTAAAGCTGCCCCGCAACCTTACGGAAAAGGAAAAAGAATTATTTAAAGAACTGGCCAGGGAGGCTGAAAAGAAATAATCAGTTATGGAAACTTCGAATCAGATATCAATCGAACAATGCTGTTCCTATTACAGTATAGAAACCTCTTTTGTGCAATCCTTAAACGAACATGGCCTCATTGAACTGAAGAAAGAGGAAAGCACTTTTTTTATCGGCTTTGAAGAGCTGGGCAATCTGGAGCGCTATATGCACATGCATTATGACCTGGACATTAATATGGAGGGACTGGAAGCAATTGCCCATCTGCTGAACAGGGTACATGCCTTGCAAAATGAGATAAAAGGGTTGAAAAATGAATTGGGCCACTGAGCCGGATCTCCTGTTTATTCTTTTGCGCAATCAGTTTTTTTATAAACCATTCCGTCAAACCGGATCTTTGAAGGATCTTTCAGCAGCGCGCTGTCTGCCTTTGTGTATTCATCACCTGTAGCGGTAATCAATTCGTCATCCTCCTGTTTCAGATAGATCTGGCGAACACTGCTGGTCCCTTCAGACCGGAAATTGTAAAATAGCTTTAAAGTGTCTCCGCTAAATGTACCCTGAATGGTGCCTGTGCTTTTATCTTTTTCAAAAGAGTTAAAACGCATGGTCCCGTTGATGCTGTCGCCACTTCGGGTATAATTGATATCAAAAGTATCCTGCTTTACGATCAGCTGAAAACAGGCATTACACGCAGTCAGATTTACGGGAGCCCTGTTGGCAACTGTATCCGCTTTGGAAGTGTCGCTTGCCGTATTGCTGTTACAGGCGAATAAAAAAGAGCAACAGCTGATAACAGTAAAAAACAGTTTCATATTTCAAATGATTTCAGAACTGTAAAAATGGCGAAATAATACGGATCGGCCAGCGCTATCTTTGATTTTCTGTTTGCTTGTGCACAATCCAAGGGCTGAGACATATTTTCCTAAATCCTGCTGAATCGTTTCACCTGGGTTTAAACAACTGTAATAAAGCCTGTTAGGAATGTTGTTAAACGGCCAGTAAATATCATTTTGGAAGTACAGGGTATTGTATACGCTATAGCCCGTTGTTCCTTCATTTACGCCTTTATTACTTTCCGGTCATCCGGGTTTCGTTTTTTTGATTACTTTCCGGCGAAAATATACTTTTCAATATGCGTACGCTTAAGGGCTTCTTGATCTTACCGTTACTGATGCTGGCAATAGCAGCAACAGGACAGGATTGTTACTGGCAGCAACAGGTAAGATATGTGATGAATATCAATATGGATGTAACCACCAACCGGTTTACAGGCAGGCAGCAGCTGGAATACTGGAACAATTCCCCGGATACGCTGGATCGCGTTTTCTATCATTTATACTGGAACGCATTTCAGCCGGGAAGTATGATGGATGAGCGCAGTAAACGGCAGGGAACCATTCTTTTTGGCGATAAACCAGACTGGGATCCGCGGGTTAAGGACCGGATCAGTAACCTGAAGCCCGATGAGATCGGTTATCAAAAAATACGATCGCTTACGATGAATGGTGTGCCGCAGCAATATGAAGTGCAGGGTACGATATTAATAGTGTCGCTAACCAGGCCGATCCTGCCAAAGCAAAAAGTAACCTTCGATATGGGCTTTGAGGCACAGGTTCCGCTGCAGATCAGGAGGAGCGGGCGTGATAACCCTGATACCAAAGTGCGCTATTCCATGAGCCAGTGGTATCCTAAGATCTGTGAGTACGACCGGCAGGGCTGGCACCCCACTCCTTATGTGGGACGTGAGTTTTATGGTGTCTGGGGCGATTTTGAAGTGAATATTACTATAGATAAAAAGTATATTCTGGGCGGTACGGGGTATTTAACAAATGCCAGCCAGATTGGCTACGGGTATGAAGAGGAAGGCACAAAGGTAAACCGGCCTGCTGGCAACCAGCTGACCTGGAAATTTATGGCGCCCCGGGTACATGATTTTATGTGGGCGGCTGACCCGGAGTTTATTCATAAAACCAAAAAAATAAGAAAGGACCTTACTTTTCATCTGCTGTATAAAACAGCGAAAGCAACCCCTGAAGAATGGGAGCAGATCTTAACGAATGCAGCAAAAGCATTGCCCTATATTGAAAAAACATTTGGGGCATACCCGTATAAGCAGTATTCCTTTATAACCGGGGGCGACGGAGGCATGGAATATCCTATGGCCACCCTGCTGGCCGGTCCGGGAGCCTGGTTGCATGAGTGGATGCATGAATGGTTTTAAGGGCGTCTGGCTACCAATGAGAGCCTGTATCCCTGGATGGATGAGGGAAGCGCCAATTATGCCGACGCAAGGGTGACCAACTGGCTGAAGGGGGATACGGCTGTTTTTCCGCAGGCATCCGCTTACAAAAGTTATTATAATATAGTCAAAAGCGGGCAGGAGGAACCGTTAAGCACGCATGCTGATCATTTTAATACCAACAGGGCATATACAATAGCCAGTTATTCAAAAGGAGCGATATTCCTGGAACAACTGGGATATATTATTGGCGCAGCGGTAAGAGATAAGGTATTGCTTAATTATTATGATCAGTGGAAATACAGGCACCCGGATGCGGATGCTTTTATAAGGGTGGCAGAAAAGACCAGTGGCATTAAATTAGACTGGTATAAAGAATTCTGGATCAACAGTACGAAAACGATTGATTATGCGATTGACAGTCTCTGGGAAGAAGGCGGAAAAACAAAGATTCGTTTGCGTGACGACGGCCTGATGCCCATGCCGGTGGACTTTGTACTTACCTTTAAAGACGGGTCAAGCGAAATGCACACGATCCCGCTGGATCTTATGTATAACGCTAAACCCCGGGAAAATACTTCCTATTCCAAATGGATTACGTGTAAGCCCTGGCCCTGGACCAATAAATATTATACGATTTCAACGGACCGCCGGTTAGCAGATATACAGGTAGGGGAGATTGATCCATCGCAACGCATGGCAGACGTGAACCGGGCCAATAATAAAATTGAATTGAAATATTAACCGGCTTCCATCTGAACCGGGAACAGCTATATAGCAACAGGCGGTCGATCCCTGATTGACGGAATGGTATTTTTTACAAAAGGAGCGCTCTGTTTAGTAGAATCAGTAAAAAGTACCATAAATAACGGTTTTTGGTCCGGACCGGGAACCGCTTGTGCAGTACCTTTGCAGGGTAAATGGGCAGTACAAAGAAAATACCGGTTTATTCCATCCAGAGCCTGCAGCAGGAACCTTTGCAGCGGGCTGATTTTCAGATAGAGCCCTTTGCAGCCTATCTTGAAAAGCATTATGAGCACCTGCACCGGCCGCACCGGCACTCTTTTTACCATATGGCACTTTTTACTTCAGGCAGGGGAACACACACGGTAGATTTTAACCGCTATGAGGTACAGCCTTTTCAGGTATATTGTATGACCCCGGGTCAGGTCCATAGCTGGCATTTTACAACAGTCATTACCGGGTATGTCATTAATTTTTCGGATCATTTTTTCAGGGATTTTTTATTGAATCCCTATTATCTGGAGCGTTTTCCTTTTTTCAGCGGCATGGGCGATCACAGCGTTTTTCAGTTGCCGGGTATCCTGCATAAGAAAATAACAGGTTTAATGGAGGAATTACTTATTGAGACGGCGGAAGGAGAGCCGGACAGGATACGGGTATTGTTACTGGAGCTTTTTTTATTGATGTCCAGGGATGTTGCCGGGGAGAAGAACCAGGCAATTCCTGAACAAAAAAAAGTACTTTTGCAGCATTTACGCCGGTTGATCGATGCAAATTATAAATTGATGCGGCTACCAAAAGAATATGCAGATTTATTATATATAACGCCGAATCACCTGAACGCTCTTTGCCAGGATCTGCTGGGTGTGACAGCCGGTGAATTGATCCGCAACAGGGTGTTGCTGGAGGCAAAGCGGTTACTGACCAATGTAAATATGACTGTAGCAGAGATCGCTTATGAGCTGAATTTCCAGGACAACTCTTACTTTAACCGCTTTTTTAAAAAGTATGAAGGCATAACACCTGACACATTCAGGAACCGTTTTTTAAAATAAACAAATTATGGAAACCGTAAAGGAAAGAACAATAACAGATACAGATAAAGACCGTGTACC
>DASVMC010000542.1:0-3707 GCA_036384555.1 Niabella sp.
TACCAACTTTATGCTGATGTAAAATTAAGTGATGATAAAAAAAATGTGAAACTCGTCTTAAGCGCAAAGAATGAGATATTTGGTAAACAATCAAAAGGAACCCCCTTCAATGTATATTTCCCTGGTAAATATGCTACAAAAGAAGGGACCTTTGAAAATACGGGAAGCCGTTCGTATGCTGTGGTGGCTGGGGGTGAGCTCTCAGATGAATGGCCTGTTCAGTCATTTGAAAACGGAATGTATTATGTTCGGGTATATGGCCCTAACGGATTCTTTCGGGAATGTACAGGCAAAGCCGGGGATCCCGGAATAGCGATTGATTGTGATTATGAACGATCTGGTAAATTAATTAAAAAACTTACCGGTAACCTTACTTTAAGCATAGCCAGTTTAAACCCGGGTCATTCGTACACCGTGGAGATCAAAGACAACGCTTATAAAAACAAACCCATAACGAAAGTGATAACAAATGGATCGGCTATTGTTCTAAACCTTGGTAAAAGCTTTGGATGGTATGATTTTACGGTCCGCGTACAAGGGTATGATGATTTTGAAAGGCGCTATGCAGGCCATGTAGAAACAGGAAATGCCAGCTATACGGATCCGTTTATGGGACAGGCTTAATTGGAACAGTATCGTTCAGTGGATTAAGTTTTAAACCGGCAGCAGGCCGGCCGAATGGAAAATAGAAGATTGTATACTTGGATTTTTAAAACACAATAAAAATGCGTCTCAGATTTTTTACTCTCCCCATCTATGTACTAATTATAGTTAGTATCTATTCCTGCGCTCCTTCAAAATTTACCATTCCTGTTCTGCCGGATACCCAGGAAGCAGTTACCCGCCGCCACGATCTGTTTAATGCACAGCTGCATTGGATTGTCAAAGCAAAAGATTCATTGAGGATCCCTATTGTACTGCATGTGGGCGACCTGGTGAATTTTGATACGATCCCTCAATATGAGAGAACTTCAACAGCTTTTGAAGAACTGGATCGCGCCGGTATTCCTTATGTGATTACACTGGGAAATCATGATGGACAAGCTGTTCAGCATAATAGCGGCAGCGCAGCACCAGGTAATGTAAATGCTAATTTAAGAAAGACAGATAAGTTTAATCACTATTTTCCGGTAAGCAGGTTCCGGCTGCAGCAGGGAAGGTATGAAGAAGGGAAAAGTGACAATTCTTACCAGATTTTTAAAGCAGGCGGAAAGAAGTTTCTCGTAATTACCCTGGAGTTTTGTGCCCGTGAAGGAGCGGCACAGTGGATGGACCAGGTAATGAAAACGCATCCTAAATACAACGTCATTGTACTAACTCATTACCACCTTACTCCTAAGGGAGAGATTGCCAAAACCAATGCCGGTTACGGAGACATGAAAGTGGCTGACATTTTTGATAAATATATAAAGCCCAATAAGAATGCCTTTATGGTACTGAGCGGACATGTATGCTTCTCAAGCCACAGGGAGGATATGGGTACCGGTGGTAACAGGATCTACCAGATCTTATCGGACTATCAGTGTAAAGATGATGGTGGTGGCTATATACGGCTGTTAGATTTTGATTTGAAAAAGAAAACCATAGCAGCAAAAATGTACAGCCCTTTCTATAATAAAACGCTCGATGACGATAGCCGGTTTGTACTTACAGGTATCCGGCTGATAAAATAAAAAGAAGAACCGCAATCAGGATGGGCCTGCTTTGCCACTATATCAATCCATATATCCGGAAAAACAGAATAGGCGTATGAAGCAGCTGCAAAATAACCGCCGCAGGTTTATTAAACACACAGTAGCCGGTGTAGGACTTTTATCACTGCCGGCTTTATTACAGGCACAATCAGGCAGGAATGCCGTTGCTAAAAAGATTGTTTGCATCGGTGCTCACCCGGACGATCCTGAAACGGGTTGCGGAGGTACATTGGCCCGCCTGGCCCGTGCGGGTCATAAGGTGACCATCATTTATTTAACAGAAGGTGAGGCAGGTATTACAGGCGCTTCGCCTGCTGAAGCCGCCCGGATAAGAACACAGGAGGCAATAACCGCCTGCAGGCTGCTGGGTGCTAAACCTGTATTTGCCGGCCAAACGGATGGAGCCACGGAAGTGAATAATGAGTGGCTGAAAAAGATGCGTGAACTGATCGTTTCCGAAAGCCCCGATATTGTATTCACCCATTGGCCGATCGATTATCATTCTGATCACCAGGTGGCCAGTATATTAACCATACAGGCCTGGATGAAGGCAGCGCGAAAATTTGTACTGTACTTTTATGAGGTGCAAACCGGCTTGCAAACAGCTCTTTTTCATCCTACGGATTATGTGGATATCACCGGAACCGTTGAACAGAAATGGAAAGCGGTTTATTGCCACAAGAGCCAGGACCCTGCGGAAATTGAGGCCAGCGGTCACCGGACTATGGAAAATTTCAGGGGACTTGAATTAGGCGTGAAGGCCGCTGAAGCTTTTGTGCGGATGACCGGCCGGCTGCAAGGGGAAATCAGTATCTGAATCGTTACTTAAATAAATTATTATGACTGTAAATACTTTTCGTGTTGCTGTATTAATGATCTTCTGCGTGCTCACGGGTTGCTCCACGGGCAGGCACCAATCTTCTACGCTTTCAGAAAATAAAAGCGATGTACATATAGGTGCCTATTATTTTGACGGATGGACAGGTAAGACAAAGCATATCCGGGAAACCTTTAATAACTTTCCTGAACGGAAGCCCATATGGGGAAGCTTCGTTACCAGTACGCCGGAACTGGTAAAAAAGCAAATTGACCTGGCTGCAGACGCAGGACTTGATTTTTTCAGCTTTTGCTGGTATTTTGATCATAAGAACAATTCTGATGATCCAC
Source organism: Niabella sp. (assembly GCA_036384555.1). Taxonomy (GTDB): domain Bacteria; phylum Bacteroidota; class Bacteroidia; order Chitinophagales; family Chitinophagaceae; genus Niabella. The sequence continues at coordinate 2,862 of DASVMC010000542.1, forward strand.
CTATGAACAATGCGCTCAAACTTTATTTGCGCTCCCCCAACCGTTCCCGGTTAAGATTTTATTTAATGGTTGCCAATCATCAAGGCTATTATATTGACCCGCAGAACTGGGACCGGATTAAAAAATACTGGATACAGGCCATAAAGGAACCGGAGTATTTAACCGTAAACGGAAAGCCGCTGCTGGTTTTTTTTGAGTACAGGAAAATGCTTGAAAATTTCGGATCGAAGCAGGCCTTGCGGCAGGCGCTTATGAATTTAAAAGACGAAGCAAAAAAGGAAGGTGTAAAAGGTCTTACCATTGGTGTTTGTGTATGGCCGGGCGCTCCTTTGCAGGAGGCGGTTGATTGCGGTTTTGATCTGATAACAGGCTATAATTACCATGAAGCAGGTTTGGACGGGCTTTTGACACCAATACAGCGTATGACAGATGCGGAATATAAAGTGTGGGAAGGGCTAAAGACCCCCCGGTTACCCTATATACCGGTGGCTACGCTGAACTGGGACCTGCGTCCCTGGAGCGACAGTGCAGACCGGGAAAAACGCCTTGTTGGATATGGCGAACAATCTGTAATGCACTCCGTGGCATCCCTGAAAAAATGGTTGCTGGAGAACAATGGATTTGGAACGAAGGAACGGATAGGGATCTTATATGCCTGGAATGAATACGGGGAAGGAGGATGGTTAACCCCTTCGCTGCCGATGAAGGACAGCCTGCTGAATGGTGTAAAACAAGTATTAAAGTGACCTGTTCTGCCGTAAAAAATAATTAGCAGGAATTGTGAATTTATACTTCCGTATGGCTGGTAGTTTGAAATGATTTTAATATATTGATGCCCGCGTATTT
>DASVMC010000543.1:0-2829 GCA_036384555.1 Niabella sp.
TAACACAATAGCGGGAAGGCCTTAATCCATTCCGGTCCAGTGTAGCCCCGATGATTTTTCCATCTGTAAATGAGATAGAAGCGGGTCCGTCCCATGGTTCCATTAAACAGGCATGAAATTCATAGAACGCTTTCTTTGCAGGATCCATGTCCTCATTACCATCCCAGGCTTCGGGAATCAGCATCATCATTACGTGGGGCAGGGAACGGCCTGTAAGCGCCAGCAGTTCGATCATATTATCCAGGCAGGCAGAATCACTTTGATTATTACTTACAATCGGAACCAGCATATCCATTTCTTCCTTTGTAAATAAAGGCGACTCAAATCCCTGCTCACTCGTGCGCAGCCAGTTCAGGTTACCCTGTAGAGTGTTGATCTCCCCATTGTGCGCAATAAAGCGGAAAGGCTGTGCCAGGCGCCAGGAAGGGAAGGTATTTGTGGCAAAGCGCGAGTGTACCAGACCAAAGGCACTAACAGTTCTGGGATCTGTAAGATCATTATAATAAGTACGCACCTGGAAGCTGGTAAACTGGCCTTTATAGATCACTGTTCTGCAGGACAATGAATTGATATAAAACCCGATAGGATCTTTTTTAACCGTGTTGGTCGTCATATGGGTAGCATACTTACGCAACACAAAAAGTTTGCGCTCGAACGCTTCTGCCGTTTTAATTTTATCCGGCCTTTGAAGAAAGACCTGTTCAATATCCGGTTCTACTGCAAGGGCAGAAGAGCCAACTCCGTCCGGATTTACCGGCACATTGCGCCAGCGGATTACCTTCATGCCCATTTTTTGAGCAGCACGGGTGAAGATATCCCGGCATTCCTCCCGTTTTTTAATATCTTTCGGAAAGAAAATCATTCCCACGGCATATTCTTCAATTGCCGGTAATGCTATGCCAAGCTGAAGACACTCATCATAAAAAAGTTCGTGGGGGATCTGAATCATAATACCTGCCCCGTCCCCGGTATTAGGTTCATAGCCACAGGCACCCCGGTGATCCATGTTTTCTAAAACAGTAAGCGCATCGGAAATGGTCTGGTGATTTTTATTGCCTTTAATATTTGCAACAAAACCAATTCCACATGCATCACGTTCAAATGAAGGGTCGTATAATCCTTTTTTTTCTGTCATGTTTTTTAAACAAACGATTTTAATAAATAAGTTGGCTTTTCAATACAGAGTGGGCAATCGAGCCATGTAAATTAATAAAAAATTAATTAATTTAGACAGGTTGGCTGGTAAACCATAAAAATATGGAAATTATTTAAAAAAATGTTAATGTTGGTTGAAAATATCTAACTTTTTTTCTTCCTTCTTGGAGACCATATTGAATACTGTTATGGGGGACAATAGCCGTTTAATTTATAAGATTTATTCTCTATTTTTATGCCTTCTTTAATGTTAACCGGAATAAATTCCCATCAATGCGTTTTTTCGATTTTTTTAATGGATCTGACAGCAATAAGAAAGCAGTTAAGGAAAGTACTGTCTGGCAAAACACCGGTCTTGAGAAAGAGATAAGGATTTCTGCAGCGTCATTTTTGCTAAAATATGCAGTTCAGTATACGGGGCTGGATTTCTCTGTTCAAAGTCTTGAAATACTTGAAGTACTGTTGGAGGATGCCAGTAAGTTTTACAACGAAATGAGTCCGGAGCAGCAACAAAAGATCATTGAAGGGGCCGGGGCTTATCTGTTTGAAACAGCGCGGAAAAATGCAGGTGGCACTTATTACTGGTATCAAAAGCTTAGTCAACCAATTCTTGTAACCGGCCAGCCCCGGTTTGAAACATCCATACTGGCATTCAGGCAGGTAGAAAACCGGCTCCGGAATGGAAAGGGAGATGAGATCCCCGTTTATTTTGAAAGCTATCTGGAAAATGTAAAGCAACAGCGATCAGCCGTTATTATTTGATATTCCTGTCCGCTTAAAAGACCGCAAAGAGGGGTTACACGACTTTCTTTGCCGGTGACCCTGTTTGAAACGATCCGGCGGGAACGAGTTTTCAACCCTTCCTTTATGTACTTTTGAACAGAAAAATTTAATGTGCATACAGAGTATCCTAAAGCCGGGAATGCTGCAACAATTATTGTAATGGGTGTATCGGGAAGTGGCAAAACCATTGTCGGACAAATAATCGCAGCGGGACGAGGCTATGAATTTATAGATGCAGACGATCTGCATCCCGAGGCCAATATCCAGAAAATGCGGGCGGGGATCCCATTAACAGATAACGACCGTTGGGAGTGGTTAAATAACATTCATACGAAAGCCCTTAACCTGAATGACAAAGGAATAAGTGTTGTGTTCGCCTGTTCCGCTTTAAAAAAAAGTTACCGGGATCTGTTACGAACTGCTATTGAAAAGAGAAGGTTTATCTATCTGAAAGGCTCCTTTAAGCTGATTCAACAGCTGCTGAAATCAAGGAAAGGGCATTTTATGCCGATAGCTCTTTTAAGAAGTCAGTTTGAAGCGCTGGAAGAGCCGGGTACCGATGAGCAGGATTGTATTTGTATTCCGATAACAACGCTTCAGGAAGAGATACAGGAAATTGATATACAACTTAAACTCAGTAATTTATAGACATACCGGAGTTTTGTGTTGATACATTGAAGTTGAAACACATATTTTTGCCCGGCACGAATAGTGCTTCGGAACAGCCTGTTGCTGGCTGATCAGGTTGCGATAGCGCAACTGATTAAAAAACCAAGACCACATCCAATAATAATATAGATGACCGAAAGGATCATTTCTTCAGTAGAAGACTTTGTTGATTTGGGGTTGGATGGGGGCTTAACTCCAACAAATGGTAACATGGTGTCTTAA
>DASVMC010000544.1:0-2523 GCA_036384555.1 Niabella sp.
CACACCGTCAATAAAATCCACCCACACGTTTCCCGGCCCCCAAGCACCTACAGACGGATATCGTTTTGTCAAAGCTGAAAGCGTTTGCAAATAATCGGGACAGGGCGCATTATCGCCATCGAAAATTACAATATATTTTCCTTTTGCGTTCCGAATACCAGCGATCCTGGCATAGCTGATACCCTGTCTTTTTTCTGTTAGAATTAATAGATTAGCTATCAGTTTTTGAGCCTCCTGAACAACCGGATATGTAGTCAGAGCTGGAGAACTGTTATTATCAACCAAAATCACTTCGTAAGAGATATTTGAAATATCAAGTGCCCGCACTGCATCAAAACACCTGGACAGTACGCGGCTGTCCGGATTGTAAACACAAATAAGAATCGAAAAATCAATCATAATTATTGCTAAAAGACCTGCCGTTTCCATTGAAACAGCTATATATTATTCGGATAAGGGATCAAATTTGTTATTGATACACAGAGAGAGCACCAATATAGTTGGTCAGGCACTCAGGCTTCCATATAGCCATTCGGCCGATAACTGTATTTATAGCGTACTGTTTCCCTATAGATTAGCTCATTGGGAGTAAAATTGGTCCTGGAACTTAACGGATGAAAGATATGGTATCCGATCGCCGCCATTTTCAGACGTTTCTTTTTTACACCTACATTGATAAGCCGCTCACCAAACTCATAATCTTCCCATCCCCAACCCTCAAATCCGCTATAATATCCATTCACTTTTACATAATCCACTTTCCAGAATGCCAGGTTGCACCCTTTTACATTGTGAGAACTACAAGGATCTACCTTAAAAAAAGAAGAAAACAAAGGGACCCGAACTGCATTAAACCTGCTATATAGCCCACGCATGAGGGGATGAAGCCGGTTTATGTTTTTTGTCTGCAGCAACTTTTTGCTCTTCCATTCTGTAAGCATGGTACGGCTTCCCTGCACAAAATACCCTTCTCTTGCTCCTTTTATATGATCTGCCACAAATTCACGGTGCATAATGATATCGCCATCTATTTCAATAATATAATCCGATTCGATTTCCTTAATGGCTTTATTCAGGATCAGGCTCTTCCGGAACCCGATGTCTTCATGATTTACATGTTTAACCGGAATGCCGGTACGCTTTATAAAACGGTCTATACAAAAAACAGTAGACGGATCCTGCCCGTCTTCTGCAATAATAACCTCATCCGGACGCCGGCTTTGATACAATATACTCTTCAATACAATATCCAATGCTTCCGCCCATTTATACGTAGAAATCAGCAGGGCAACGGTAAAGCGAGCTTCTTTCATATTTGTTTCTCTTTTTAGCTTTTTGATTCAGAAACTATCTGTTTTCCTTATTCAATGAATAACGTTCTTTATTTTAAGAACGCAACAGTCATTTCTCACTTTTTTTGGCTTACTTCTTCTGAACTACTGGCTCAGGCTTACAGCTCATCAAGAGATCATTGTAATAAGTCGCAAATATACATCTGCCACTAAAAATACGGGGTAAAGATACTCCATCAGAGTTTTGTCATAAAAAACAAGGATGTTTAATTTTATTAAAGTATTATTAAATTTGCCGTTTAGTTTTAAAATCATGCAGTTACAGAAACTTGATCAATTAGAGACCATTAGTCCGGAAGACTTTAAGAAGAACTATTATCAGAAAGGCAAACCCGTTGTTATTAAAGATCTTGCACGTAAATGGCCTGCTATTCATAAGTGGAATTGGGATTATTTCATTAACATCGTCGGGGATAAGGAAGTAGGGGTTTATAATAATGTAAAAAGCGATTCCTACACGCCCATTAATACGGCAGACGCCTACATGAAGTTTGGAGAATACCTGGAAATGGTAAAAAAAGGACCGGTTGAGCTGCGTATATTCCTCTTTAATATTTTTCAGCATGCGCCACAGATCGTAAGTGATTTTTCCTGGCCGGATGCATATATGAAAGGGTTTGTAAAAAAATTCCCGATGCTCTTCGTAGGCGGACAGGGTTCTATTACCCATATGCACTTTGATATTGACATGAGCCATATCCTGCATACGCAGTTCCTGGGCAGAAAAAGGGTATTACTTTTCCCGTTTGAGGAACAACACAAATTATACAGGAAACCCTGGGAAGTGCTTAGTCTGGCTAACTATGCCCACTACTATGAGCATTTTGATTTTGAAAAATTCCCTGCTGTCAAAAATGCAAAGGGGTTTGAAGTGATCATGGAACATGGAGACACTTTATTTATGCCTGCCGGCTATTGGCACCACATGGAATATATAGATGCCGGCTTTGCCATGAGCTTAAGAGCTTTGCAAAGCAGTTTATCCGGGAAGCTAAAAGGGGCCTGGAACCTGTTCGGGATGCGGAATATAGACACGCTCATGAAGAAAGCCGCTCCCAAATGGTGGTATGACCGCAAAGTGAAACAATTATACGCAGATGCTGCAAAAACACTTGGATGATGTGGTAACGGAAAAATGGCTTTCAGAAGAATGCACAACTTATTCCCTCGC
>DASVMC010000545.1:0-2509 GCA_036384555.1 Niabella sp.
TTAACAGTACTGCTTTTGGTAATGGCAGTTTATTTTGTCATTATCAGTATCCGCCGTCGTAATATCCTTTATAAAAAAGAGCGGGAGGCCAACGCGATCCTTCACCGGCAGGAGTTGCTGGAAACACGCCAGGAAGTACAGCAGAAGCTGATGCAGAATATTGGAAGCGAACTGCATGATACCATCGGGCAGAAACTGACGCTGACCTATCTGCAAATGGAAAATACCCTGCAGCTGGAAGATATTGAAGACATCAAGAGCCGGATCAGTGCACAGAATGCATTGATACAGGAATCATTGAACGAATTGCGGAGCATTAGTAAAATGCTGACTACACAGGATTTCTCCAATTTTAATTTTGTCCATTATCTTCTTAAGGAAATGGCAAGAATTAACGAAAGCGGCCTTTGTAAAACGATTTTTACTTATCCCGAAGTGCAATTTGATTTCCTGAATGAACAGGTTAACCTGTCTCTTGTGCGTATTTGCCAGGAATTTATTCAAAACAGCCTGAAACACAGTGGTGCCACGCAGCTGGAGATTCATGTTGATCTTACAGATACGCATTTAAAGATTACCTGCGCAGATAACGGCCGTGGCATCGATTGGGAAAAGGCATCCGAATACCGGATCGGATCCGGAAGCGGGCTGAAGTCGATTGAACGGAGGATCGGCAGTATTGGCGCCGGTTACCGTTGGGAAAACAAAAACGGCACACAGCTGCACATTGATTTACCTTTAAACAAAATTACAGCACATGAGACATAGTATTGTTATTGTGGATGACCATATCCTGATTGCACAGGCGCTTGCTACAATGATCAGTTCTATTCCCAATTTTGATATATTATATGTTTGCAGCAGCGGGGCGGAAATGATAGAACGATTCCATCAGCCTAAACATATACCAGACGTAGTGATTCTGGATGTGCAGATGCCGGTAATGGACGGGTATGCTGTTGCCAAATGGCTTACAGAAAATAAACCGGAAGTCATTATACTGGCCCTGAGCATGCAGGATGATGATGAAAAAATTATAAAGATGATCCGCTCCGGCGCAAAGGGGTATTTATTAAAAAGTATTCAGCAAAAAGAGCTGGCGCAGGCGTTGAACACTATTGTAAAAGACGGTATTTTTTACGACGCTAAAGTAAGCAAGGCCCTGGCTAATGATTACTTAAAAAGAGAAGTCACCCAGCAGGAGCTGAGCGTTAAGGAACGGGAGCTGATTCCATGGTTATGTACTGAAGCTACTTATAAAGAAATAGCAGCTTCGGTTTTTTTAAGCACCCGTACTGTAGAAAGCTATGCTACCAGTATCATGGAGAAACTGGAAGTCAGAAACCGGGTAGGCCTTGTTTTAACGGCTATGAAGAAGGGCTGGATCTGAGGAATATAAAATAAGAAATAAATAATAAAGAATGAGGAAGAGAACGAGAACATGGATAAATCAGGATCCGCGTCTCGATTCTCAATTCTGAGAGCTAATAACACTCTCCTAATGCGCCTCCAGCCAATTGTTACCCTCGCCGCATTCGGCAATTACCGGTACACCAAATGGCAGCGGTAATGCGCTTTCCATATTTTCCAGAATCAGCGGTTTCAGTTCTTTTACTTCATCCCGGGTTGCATCAAAGATCAGCTCATCATGCACCTGAAGGATCATCCGGCTTTTCATCTTTTCTCTTTTCATGGCTGTATATACTTTCTGCATAGCCAGTTTGATCATATCTGCGGCTGTTCCTTGTATAGGAGAGTTGATGGCATTACGTTCGGCAAACCCTCTAACGGTAAAGTTACCGGAGTTGATATCTTTTAGCCAGCGTTTTCGTCCCATTAACGTTTGCACATACCCATGTTCCCTGGCAAAATTGATCATGTCATCCATATATTTCTGGATACCGGCAAATTCTTTTTTATAATTTTCAATGATCTCTTTTGCTTCCGTACGTGAAATGCCCAGATTATCTGCCAGTCCAAAAGCGCCCTGCCCGTAAATGATCCCAAAGTTGACGCTCTTTGATTTGTAACGCATTTCTTTGGTTACAGCATCCATAGCCACATTAAATACTTTTGATGCAGTGGCTGTGTGAATATCGGTACCGTTCTTAAATGCGTTGACCATATTGGTATCTCCGCTTATTGCAGCAACGATCCGAAGTTCGATCTGGGAGTAGTCGGCCGACAGCAATATATGATTCTCATCGCGTGGAATAAATGCCTTACGGATCTCTTTTCCTCTTTCCGTACGTACGGGAATATTTTGTAGATTCGGGTTGTTGCTTGCAAGCCGGCCTGTAACCGCCACCGCCTGCCCGTAGGTTGTATGAACCCGCCCTGTTTTAGGATTGATCAGTTGTGGCAAGGCATCTACATAAGTGGAGCGCAATTTGGTAAGCTCCCTGAAAGCAATGATCTCATCGGCGATGATATGACCTCTTGCTGCCAGTTTCAATAGCACATCCTCCCCTGTTTGGTATTGCCCTGTTTTGGTTTTCCGTGCAGACGC
>DASVMC010000546.1:0-2158 GCA_036384555.1 Niabella sp.
AAGCAGCCCGGCAAAGGCATCGGTCACTTTTTTGGAGCTATGCGGGTGGATGCTTTCCGCACAGTGGAATCCTATAAACAGGCTATGGATGACTGGATCGAAGGATTCCGGAATGCGGCAACCATAAAAGGATATGATAAAGTATTGATACCGGGCGATCCGGAGCGGGAAACAGAGGCGGCAAGAAGAAGAGAAGGGATCCCATTACTACCGGCAGTGGTTGCCGATTTAAAAGCCCTTGGAACCAGGCTGGATGTGGCATTTTAAAATGACTGCTGTTTACTGATGATTTTTTACGAAATTCGCGACCGGGCAAAATGTAAAGAAGCGCCGGCCCGGCCTGTCATAAGCAGCTTTAACAAAAGAAAAAATAAAAAAAAGAAATAAATACGAACACATATGAAGGTAATGAAATTTGGAGGTACCAGCGTTGGTAAACCAGAACGGATGAAACACATTGCATCGCTTTTGCAACAAGAAACAGAACCTGCTATTGTTGTGCTCTCTGCACTTTCCGGAACCACCAATGCACTGGTTGAAATCGGTAATGCGATTGCAAGCGGCGACAGGCATACCGCACAGCAGCTCATTAATAATTTAACAGAACACTATAATCAGTTTATAGGGGAACTTTTTTCAAAAGAAGAAACACGGGCAAAAGCCCAGTCGATTGTTGACGAGCATTTTGAATTTTTAAATATCATCCTGAAGATATCCTTTAGCGAAGCACTGAGCAAAGACATCCTGGCCCAGGGGGAACTCCTTTCTACCAAAATATTCTCAGCCTACCTGGAAGAAATAGGGGCCTCTTATGCACTGTTGCCCGCGCTGGAGTTTATGAGTATTGATGAGAACGAAGAACCTCAGATTGGCAGTATCCGCATTAAACTGACGCAACTGCTGAACCTGAATAAGGATAAAAAAATATTGATCACCCAGGGGTATATCTGCCGGAATGCGAAGGGAGAGGTCGACAACCTGAAGCGGGGAGGGAGCGATTACTCTGCATCCCTGATCGCAGCAGCTATTAATGCCTCCGTTTGTGAAATATGGACGGATATTGATGGGATGCACAATAATGATCCCCGTATAGTGGGCACAACAAAACCCGTAGAACAGCTGAGTTTTGAAGAGGCTGCCGAATTAGCTTATTTTGGTGCCAAGATCTTACATCCCGCCTCTATCTGGCCGGCACAGCAATATAAGATCCCGGTTAAGCTGCTGAATACTATGGAGCCACAGGCAAAGGGTACCTTGATTACCCTGGAGCCCGGTGGGCACGGCGTAAAGGCAGTAGCTGCAAAAGACAATATTATTGCTATCCGTATTATAAGCAGTAGGATGCTCCTGGCTTATGGGTTCCTGAGAAAAATATTTGAGGTGTTTGAAAAATATAAAACCTCAATTGATATGATCACAACGTCTGAAGTGGCGGTTTCCCTGACCATTGACAGTGCCAGCCATCTGGAACAGATCACTAAGGAACTGGAAGTATTTGGAACAGTGACAGCTGAAAAAGATCAAACGATCGTATCTGTTGTAGGCTATAACATTAACGAAACCGAGGAGATCATAAAAAAACTGTTCGGATCAGTAAAAGATGTGCCGATCCGTATGGTTTCGTACGGCGGCAGCCCGCACAATATTTCATTGCTGGTATCTGCAGATGAAAAAGTGCACCTGCTGAAGCAGCTGAATAAAGGCATGTTTGGGTTGGATTAAATGATCTGATCAATATAATTAATTAACTTTATCAGGGGAAACGTGAGGCCGGCACTGTTTCCCCTGTTGCGTTAATTTGAAAAAAATCTATTGCATACCAGGTTTTGGGGTTGATGAAAAGATTTATAAGAACCTGAAAATTGAGCGTGCGGTCCTGCATTTTATAAACTGGCTGGATCCTGAAAAGGGGGAAACTTTTCAGCATTACTGTCAACGAATGGCCGCATCCATTGATGAGGAAGCTCCTGTTATTATCGGTATTTCTTTTGGAGGCATGGTCGCTCAGGAAATTGCGGCATTCAGAAAGGTGCAACTGATCATCCTGATCTCCAGCATCAAGACGCGCTCTGAAATGCCATTGAATATGCGGATTGCGGGCGCGCTCCGCTTAAACCGGCTGTTCCCGGTTAAAATGATCCAGCAAAGTGACCAGGCT
>DASVMC010000547.1:0-3107 GCA_036384555.1 Niabella sp.
AAGATATGGTCATACTGGACAACCGGCAAGGACGACAGCCCGAAGCAGCTCCCGGAGATGATGCGGTTCCTTACGGTCAGCAGGAGCCGCCTGTAAATGCTGATCCCGTTTCTGCAAAACATTTATTTCGTTTTGACCCCAATACCCTGGATAAAGAGGGCTGGAAGGAATTGGGCCTGAGAGACCGGACCATCCAAACCATTATCAATTACCGCAACAAAGGCGGCCGGTTCCGCAAACCCGAGGACCTGCAGAAGATCTATGGCTTGCACCAGGACGAGTTTGACCGGTTGCGGCCGTATATAGCAATCAGCAGTCCACAGTTCAGCAATCAGCCAGCTCATTTCCAAAAAAAGGATGCTCCCTTCTATCCCCCGCGCAGGGTCCTTACTTCAATTGACATCAACGCCGCCGACACCACAGCCTACATCGCCTTACCAGGCATCGGCAGCAAACTAGCCGCAAGAATCGTTAATTTCCGGAACAAACTGGGCGGGTTCTACTGTATTGAACAGGTTGGGGAAACTTATGGTGTTCCCCCCGAAACCTTTGAAAACATTAAGCAGTATCTGAAACTGGCACCCGGGTCTGTCAGAAAATTAGACCTGAACACCGCCAGTTATGAAGCCCTAAACGCCCACCCTTATATTAGCAGCAAGCTGGCATATCTTATTACCAAACAACGGAAAACCGCACCGATAACAGCTGCCGGGACATTAAAGGAATTGATAGCACAAACCAATGATTCATTTGATAAAGTTATCCAATACGTTAGCTTTTGATCATCCAAAACGAATAATCCACAAAAAGACCACATCCTTTTCTGCTGATTTCCTTTTGTAAACGGAATCCTGTATTTTGTGTGCCCCTTTTTAAAAAGCAGGATGTAATGACGAAAGAGCATATTGGCGCACTGATACAATCCTCCCCTGCCCTGCAAATGCTGCGGCTGCGGAATGCTGGCTGGGTGTTGCCTTTTTTATATGAAGCATTTAAAGAGTCCAGGAAAATGGTGATCAGGGAGGATCAGCTGATCCTGCAGCTCTCTGAGGCCCTGAGCCAGCACACAGAAGGGACAGAAGACCTGGAAGAGGCTAAAATAGAATTTGGCGAAGATGAGGAAAGCCGCAGCCGCAAGTACCTGGTCAACTGGGTACAAAAACGAATGCTGCAGGATTTTCCCGACACCGAAGGACATACCAATTACCAGCTGAGCGCGTATACCGAAAAAGTATTTCAGTGGATGCAAAACCTGCAGGTGGGTCAGCACCATGTTGGTACTGAAAGCCGGTTCAAAATGTTGTTCAGCTCATTACGCGATATGGTGGAAAATACCGAGGATGACCGGGAAAAAAAATTACAGCAGCTAAAAGACCGCAAAGCCGAACTGGACAAAGAAATAAAGGCGCTGGAAATGGGCGTGGCACCCCAGCGCTATAACAATGCCCAGGTACAGGAACGGCTGGACTTATTTATCAGGCTTTGTTATGAGCTGATCGGCGATTTCCGCGAGGTGGAAGATAACTTTAAACAGATCCACCGCAATATTGTAGAGCAGCACACAAAAGCGGAACAGAACAAAGGAGCGATCGTGGGTTTTGCATTTGAATCCTATGACGCCCTCAGGGGCAGCAATCAGGGAAAAAGCTTTTATGCATTCTGGGACTTTCTCATCTCCCGCAGCGGGCAGGAAAACTGGCGGCAGCTTACCGAACAGTTGCTGCAGCTATTACAGGACCGGGAACTGGAAGCCGATACTGATTTTCTGCGGAATATCAAATCTTTCCTGCTGGAGCAGGGAAAAGCAGTGTATGAGGCCAACGATAAAATGGCGGAAAAACTCAGCCGCATTATCAGTGAAAAAGAAATTGCGCGCCACCGCCGGTTAAGACAGCAGATCAGCACTATCAAAGAACTGTTCTTTGACCTTATGGAAGACGAAACAGTAGAAGCCGGCATTCAGATAGCAGAGCCGGTTGAAATAAAGATTGTAATGGACCGCAAACTGGTGCTGGAACAAAAGGCCACTGCAGGCACGCTGAAACAGCCGGTTGCCGGTATTGAAAAAATTGAAGACGTAGACCGTTTTAACCGGCTGCTCAATACCAGTTTTATTGATAAAAAGCAATTATGGAGCAAGGTGGAAGCAGTATTGCAGAAAAAACAAACCGCTACGCTCAAAGAAATTATCGAAGCCACTTCACTGGATAATGGCCTGGCAGAAGTGATCAGCTATTACAGCTTCCTCCGGGAAAAAGCAAAACGCGTGCAGGTAGTGGCAGATACCACGGAGCTGATCCCCCTGGACAAGCCTGCTACCAAATTCGTGGAGGTCCCCTACTTGTTATTTAGTAAATAAGAAAAAATGGCAGAAAAAACATACGCTTTCACTCCGGTATTTGTAAAGCTTTTAAAAGGTCCTGTAGAATACCTTGAAAAAAGCAACTGGGAAAAGCTGTTACAGTATAAAACAGAATTAACCACCTTCTTGCAGCAACTGGGGTTAGCCCTGGTGCTGGATGAGCAGGATGGGTATGCATATATTAAGCACAATACGGCAGAAGAAGACACCACCAGTGTCAGCTGGGTGCAGCGCCGGTCATTAACCTATGATGAAAGTGTGCTCCTGGTGCTGCTGCGCGATATGATGGCAGAATTTGAAGTGGGTGAAGCCACCCACCGCGAACTCGTAAAAAAGCGCCGGGAAATAAAAGAATATGCCGAAGTTTTTTTTCGTGAAAACGCCAGCCGGGTAAAAATGCTGAAAGACATTGACCGGCTGATCGACCGTGCCGAGGAAAACGGGTTCCTGGAAAAAACAGAGAATCATGATGTGGCCGATGAACAAAAATTCCGTATCCGGAAGATCATCAAGGCAAGAGTGGACAGTGAAATTTTAGATGATTTTAAAAACCAACTAACAGTACATGCAGCTAAGCGTATTCAGCACGGATAATGAAAAAAGCGGTTTCCGGTTACAGTATATGGAAGTATTCAACTGGGGGACCTTCGACGATAAAATTCATACCATCCAGCCCGGCGGAGAGACCAGTTTACTGACCGGCGCCAACGGAAGCGGTAAAACAACCTTTGTGGATGCCTTACTG
>DASVMC010000548.1:0-6305 GCA_036384555.1 Niabella sp.
ATTTGGGCAATACTAGTCTGCATCAATTTTTTATCCCGGCTTTTAAAAAAACTGATCCCTGCATAACAAGTTGTTTCGGCCATATCCTTTCTTACAAGGGCCCACGGAACCCCTCCTGCTTTATAGTAAATTGCCGTAAAAAAATTCCAAGCGATCGTCGCCGGGTCTTGCATCTCAGAATTGGGATTAGCAATCCGATCCCTAACAATTTGGATCGGCACGCCATATTGCATTGCTTTGGCTTTTAAATACCGTCTAAAATTTTGTTCCAATTCTACGACCTCATCTTCTTCTTCATTTTTATCAGCATATAGATTAACGCTTTCCCCATCATCATCATCTTGGTATTTCTCTTCCAGAACAGCTTTCGTAATAAATTCCATAAAATCCTCGCTTAATACACATAATATGACATTGGGTGTCTTATTTTTAGACAGGTATTTCAGTTCGTTTAAATAAAGATCTGCAACTGCGGCTATTCGTTCCTGCAGACCCTCATGGCTGCTTATAATATTGTCAAAATCAGAATTATTTATTGATCTAAGATACGAATCGTCATAAGCCAATTCACACAAAAATGCCGTTTGCTTGTTAAAGCCAGGAAAGCCGGGGAATAATCTTAAATTCTGCCTTTTCCCTTTTTTTGCAGGTTTTGCAGCGACCTCCTTTTCAGCACTTTTTAACCATGCACATACTTTATCAATGCTTTCACTCTTTCCGATAATACCGGTAATGATTTTTTCCGGACGAACATTATTGATGTCATATGGGTTATAATCGGCAATCCCAGCTTTCGGACATATGTGCTGATTCCGGCCAAAAAGTAGCGAAGGTTCTTCTACATATCTATAGTTCATTGGCTAAAACATATTCTTTTTTAATTCTTTGTCAAAATTCAATTCACCCTCTCTTAGATTTGATGCGATAAATTCTTTGGGCGGCAGCCATTTTGAATCATCAATTTTCGGAGAAAACATAGCGGGGTCAATACTATGCAAATTCAAATATGGGTATTGATCAGTAAAAAGAGGTGCAGTATGAGATAAATAGTAAGAAAAAAAGCGGAACTGATAATAAACAGTTTCATTATTTTCCATTCTTTTCAAGCCTGCCATGTATGATGATTCAAATCTACTAGCCCTATAACCGCCAGGATTTGTAAAACTCCAGGTTGGATTAATTGATAAAAACCACTGTTGAGATAGCTGATGAAACGATGGTCGAAATGCCATACTCCTAAAGCAAACAATATGAGAAGGTTGGTTTTCTTTTGCCTTGCTCATTATTTCAAATATGACAGTTTTAGTGCTTTCTTTTTTGCCTACCCATCTTGTTGAGCGTGATCTGGGAACTTCATTATAGTTTTTAAATCTCAATATTTTACGGTCATTGATCCACTCCATTTCCTTCGTACTACAAAAGGCTATCAAACATCGTCTAAGCAAATCCTTAAAACTGCGAAGATGATCATCGCTTATTTCAAAATACTGTTCAGGGGAAAATGCCTCAATCGTACCCTGGTCAATAAATTTGGATAATGGTTCTTCCTGCTCTCCAATATTTCTAAAAGAAATAATTTTATCCTCCCGCATTATCCAATCTCTCGCGTCAACATTATTATGGCGCAAGGTACTTGAGAAGGCTTTTTCTTTTATTAGCTTCTTTATTTTGCCTTTCCCTTGTTTGACACGCTGTGAATTAATATCAGCAAGAACCTGATTATAATCCAAATTTGGCTCTCCTATATATAATTGAGATGGAAAACTCACTTTCATTAAGTTTAGGAAGACCGGTTCTGGATAATTTTGCAGGTATCCGTCTACAAATAATTTTTTACGCGTCTCAACCTGAATATTTGAAAATTCATGTTCAAACAACCGGGCTATTATTTCCAGGCGATCTAACGCTATTATACCGTTTACTTTTTTTAAGATATCGGTGTGATCAATAATTTGTGTATTCGCATCAAATGCAAACTGCCCTGATATGAGTTGGTCAATTTTCGATTGGGAATAAGAGCTTTCTTTATCGGTAAGGATATAGACGTAAAGTGTTGAAAACTCCTGGTGCAAATTATGGTTCAAGAATTTCTCCAAAGTGTCCGTTACCTTTTTAATAGTTGGTGTGCTTGTGACCTGAAAGCACACCTTATTTTTTATATCTATAAGATCTACGGAAGGGTAATTTTTCTTTTTATCGTTTGCATTAACCAGATCTATTTCATATATGGCATTAAGTATTGGGATCAAAGAGTTTTCTGCATGGATATTAACATCATAATTGTTAATTACATTATAGCTTTTAACCTCTTGTACAAAGACGCCCAAATATTTTACAATTTTATCAATTAGCTCTTTACGTCGCATGATTACATATCAATTATTTTATCACAGCTTTGGTCGCATACAAACAGACGATCATGCTAAAATACTTAGTTTTATTGAGATGCGGAAAAAACAGGGTGGTATTCTGCTGTTAGGTTTCGTAATGTTCCCCTCTCAATTAATTCTAATGGATAAAATTTGCCACTTTTAAGGACATCTACCGGGTGTATATTAAAAACACACAACAAGGTCACCACAACCAGAAAAAAGACCAGCACAATTGCCAGGATCAATACTGTTCTATTCCTGATATTGGTGCTTTCAAACTCCATTCCCAGGAACTTTATTCTTATGTTTTCGTTTTTTGCCATTGCCTGTATTTTTAGCAGAATTATTTAAAACCGCATCTTTTTCAAAATGCGTGATCCATTATGGCCGTTTTTTTGTACCGTGATGGTCTTAAAACAGTACCATCATGGATCTTTCTGTAAAGCTATTTCAGCCTTTTCAGAAGCGGGCGGACTCGAAGACCATTTCAACCGCGGGAAGCCGCGCTGGGAGCGGGTCGAAAATTATTTTTGACACATTTGTCCGCCCTACTTACATAAAAGATAATTTTTTGCTGTTTCGACTACAAACATAGAGTGAGAAACCCTTAAGAAAAAGGACAAAAAACGGGGCTTTAGATTAAACAAGACGGTATTTATTAGATAGCTTTTTCAAAAAAGTATATTTTCCTTTATATTTCAAATTCAATATGTTGAGACATTAAAATAAATCTAATATTCTCGAGGGGACAAATGCGGCAAAAGTCTAGTTTGGTTATATTTATGGGGCTATATCCTAGAAAGGGGGACAATTCATCCATATTAAGGATTGGCTACGGGTTTATTCAAAACGGCGAAGATTAATTTCATCCCGTATTTTTATTAACATTTGCATATGTGGGTTTTCTTTTATCAGGATGAAAACACTTGAAAAATATAAGACTTTCGAACAGCTAAAATCTGCTGAAAAAGCCGCTTCAAATACCAAAGCGAGCTTGAAAAAGCATGCCAGCTTTGAAATGCTCGTAAATAATATATATATAGCCAAAACAGGTAAAAGCATTGCATACAAAGCAGCTACTTCAAAACCAGCATAACCCAATCTGCATTCGTAACCCTAATTGTATTAAAAATTTTCTCATTCCCAGGCAGAAAGTGGATTGGAAGGGGTGGCACTTTTTTCCTTGAAGGTCTTCCTCCTTGAAAAGAACCGGATTATTTGTCTGCCAATTTCTCTCAGAGGGGATGAGCGTTTTTATAGACTAAGCAGCGTATTAGCTATAGATTGGGAGAAAAAATTATACTAATACTCGATTTTGGTAGAATTTATTAGACTAAAAAGGCCTGCCTTTGAGAAAGCTGGCCGTTGCTAACCTATGAAAAACACCAGTTCTAAAAATACAAAATATTACCAAATTCAATGCTCCATCACTTTCCATAATTTTCCCGCTCCGGATTTTAGCCTTTCAGCCTCCCGGATCTTGTTGTATGCTTCCAACCATAACTCCATATTCCTTTTATAATCATAAGTGTAGTGGACCTTCTGATAATCCGGGCCATTTTGATAAGTTTAGGAAAAACTCTATGGATCATGGCGATGGAATTATCACACCTTCAAATGTTTTAGAAAATTTATAATTCTTTATGAAAATTTCAGAAGAAAATAAATGAGCGCGATTAATAACGGAACCCCAAAAAGGATAAACAGGATTATAGGTGTAGCTTTTGTTGCTGAAAATAACCGCATTTGTTTCAATGCTTCCGCCTGCGGCAAATGAAGCAGGCTGGCTGCCGGGCATTGACTCTTTAATTCATTGCACAGTCTTATAAACGATTCGTCACGGCTGTTCACAAACACCCTTTTGTTCCTGATGCTTCCGCTTTCGTTATAAGTAAAAATAAACTCCGCATCGTAAGAGTAGTCTCCCTGGGTTTTAAAGCCTTGTAACTTTTGGATTTTTGTAACGGGCACCAGACAAAAGTTTTGTACCTGTGAGCACAGTATATTGATGATACGGGGCTTGTCCATCACCCCTTTACCCCTGGTTTCAACAATCAGCTGCCTGTCGGTTATCATCAGCCTGACTGTTGCCATAGTATGATCTAAAAAATACGTTATGGGCTCTTTCATTTTCAAAAATTTACAATTAGTGGTACTGATTTTATGTTTCCGATTTCCTGAATCCGATAGTGCTTCGTTTCCTGCTCACACCCCAGCGATCTGCATCATTCATATCAAATTCTTTCACATCGTCCCAAATAATGGTGCGCAGCATTTTGGCAGTGCGGTCTTCTTTACGCATCACTGCCAGACGCAGATGTTGATTTTTTATACATTCGGTTACTATCTGCCTGACTGTGCGGGCATTGCCAAAGTTGCTATCACGGTTTTCAAACAACCAGATTAAATATTTTTTCAGATGTGCGGCAGCGGCTTCATCAGGTAAAACATTGTCGATTCCAAACAACGTCACAGCAATGTTCCACATTTCCCCGGGTTTATAATCCGGAAAACGAAAATATTTATCAAAGCGGCTGCGCAAGCCGGGATTGCTGTCAATAAAATCCTTCATATTCTCGGGGTAACCTGCTACAATGAGGCCTATTTTTCCCCGGTGATCTTCCATGTATTTTAAAACAGTGGCAATCGCTTCATTGCCAAAATCATTATCCGATAAATCCCTGCCGGCCAGCGAATAGGCTTCATCAATAAACAGTATGCCACCCAGCGCTTCGTCCAATTTGGCTTTTGTTTTGGCAGCGGTTTGCCCGATATAACCTGCTACCAGCGCTTCCCTGTCTGCTTCTACCAAATGGCCCTT
Organism: Niabella sp.; assembly: GCA_036384555.1. GTDB lineage: Bacteria > Bacteroidota > Bacteroidia > Chitinophagales > Chitinophagaceae > Niabella. The sequence goes on from DASVMC010000548.1 coordinate 5,194, forward strand.
TTCCAAAATTCCCATTCCTTTATAAACTTTCGAAAGCAGCCTGGCAACCGTAGTTTTGCCCGTTCCGGGATTGCCCGTAAATACTGAATGCAGCGAAAACTTATTGAGTATATCTTTGCCGGTTTCCCGGTAAAATTTAACCAGTGTTACCATTTCGTTTACCTCGTTTTTAATATCGTCGAGGCCGGTCATGTTATTGAGCGCCGAAAGGTTTTCTTCTAAACTATCTTCAGCTGTTCGCCCCGGCATTTCACCCTCCTTTGAAATTATCATATACTCACGATCCGTTACCGGCAGCTTCGGTAAAGTTGTATCATCGGCTTCCACCCATTTATCGCCCATTTCAAATGTGCTGCGCACCAATAATTGCTCCATGCAATAGATTTCCAGGCTGTAGTATTTATTAAGCCACATGCCGGGTGTATTGTTACCCCAGCCGCTGGTAACAGTGTAACTGAGGTTCTGACTGCCGACCTTTACATATATCAATTCAGCTGATTTGCCTTTAAGCAGCCCGGTATGATCCAGGTAATGAAAGATTAATTCGGTATAAAACCCCTTCTCCGACTGGCTGCTAAATATCACCTCAGCGCATACATATCGGGTTTCATCCCTTTTAAATACACTGTAATTTTTTCTTTCGGCCTCATTTTTTATGGCGGCGTCACTTTCAAATAACTTCAGAGACTTAAGCATGATGTAGCCGTTCCCGGGCAAGGCTTCCGGCCCGAGGTCTTCTACATGAAAGGTCGTTTCTGCAACCACCGAATTATTTATTATGACCTCCCACCGGAAATCGCCCATCTTCCAAAATTCGCCGGCAGTGGGCTTTCCCCAGCTATCCCTTATGTAAACTATATTTTCAGCTTTGCTGACTTTGATGTTTTGGCGCAGGCTGCAAAGTTTCACAGGAGTAGTGGTTTTTACTGTACATTCCAGTGTAACATCCACTTCCCAATCTTCTTCGTCATACAGTTTATTGAAAAAGGAAAATTCCACGTAAATATATCGCAGCTCATATCGGTCAAAAACCCGACGATACTTTTTAGTGTTGTCGGCCATCCATTCATCGCTGCTGTGGACTTTTAAATCCCTTACCACAAATTTTGATT
>DASVMC010000549.1:0-7070 GCA_036384555.1 Niabella sp.
AATTCAAGACCCCCGTTTTTGCCATTCAGAGTTATGTAGAGACCCTGCTGAGCGGGGACCTGATTGATCCCGTAATCGGGAAAAAGTTCCTGGAAAAAACGGCAACCAATGTAGAACGCCTGACTACCTTATTGCAGGACCTGGATGAGATTTCCAGCCTGGAACGGGGTGAAATTACGATAGTAAAGCGCAATTTCATTATCCAGGACCTGTTGAAAGACACTTTTGAGAGCATTTCTATAAAAGCAGAACACAAACACATTCATTTCAGCATAAAAAAAGGTTGTGAAGCGCCTATTGTTGTGAATGCGGATAAGGAAAAGATCCGCCAGGTGCTGTTGAACCTTTTGGAGAATGCCATTAAATATGGTAAAACAAACGGATCTATCAAAGCCGGTATCTATAAAACGGACGATAAACGGATCCTTGTTGAAATAAGTGATGACGGGGTGGGTATTGAAGAAAAAAGCCTGCCAAGGATCTTTGAGCGTTTCTTCAGAACGCCGACCGGCCGCAGCATGGATGTTACCGGAAGCGGCCTTGGATTGGCTATCTGCAAGCACATAATAGAAGCACATAAACAAACCATTCATATACGGAGTACCGAAAACGTGGGCACTACGATCGGGTTTACGTTAGATGCCAAAAAAGACTAGTGGCGTGTCAACCCCAAACTGTCATTTGAAAGCTTCCCGCTGTACGCGCAGAATGGCGCTGGTAGACAATTTTTTTTCTGCGCTGCTCTGCGAAGTCCCGGCCTGAATGACTCAGTCGGAAAAGCGCGGAAATATTTACCCGGGTCTTTACATAGGGCATGAAACTGACGCGCTGTCAATGCCCTCTTTTGATAGCGGCTGTCAGGTAAAGCGGGAGGATGATCATCAATGGTACCTGCTGAAGATAAGGGATGTGCAATTGCCTCCAAAGCCAAAGGAATTGGACATTACATGCCGAAGCGGCCGGGTTTGGTAATTTAATACGGGTATTAACCCTGTTTTTTCGATGGGTGTTTCAAAATTCAAAGAAGGATATATTTCCTGGTGATAAAGGTTCAGGATGCTGAAAATGGCTTCTATGGCGCCAGCCGCGCCCAACGTATGTCCTGTATAAGATTTTGTGCTGGCAAATGCAGGAACGGTTTCAAATAATCGGAGCATTGCTGTACTTTCCGTTTCATCATTATTTTCAGTAGCTGTTCCGTGTGCGTTGATAAAATCGATATCGGATGCCTGTATGCCGGCTACTTCCATAGCTGTTTTCATACACAGATAAGGTCCGTCTGCATTTTCAGATGTAGACGATGGGTGAAAGGCATCATTACTATTACCAAAGCCTTTTATTGCTGCATACACTTTTTTATCGGGGGGAACATCTTCAGCTCTTTCCAGTATAATAAAGCCGCCGGCTTCTCCAAGATTCAAGCCCCTGCGCGCATTGTCAAACGGGCGGCAGGGATCAGAAGAAAGGATCATTAATGAATTGAACCCGTTCACAGTAAATTTTGCCAGGCTGTCGGTACCGCCTACAATCGCTTTTTTTGCCAGTCCGTTATTAAGCAATCTTGCCCCGTACATAATGGCATTGGCTGATGAAGAGCATGCGGTATTAAATGTATTGACAATTCCGCCCGTATTGAAATAGGAACGTAAGAACAATGTGCTGGCACTGTTGGAATAAGCGCTCAGGTACGGACTATCAGATGATGCGGCGGTCGTATTGGCGTCCTGGTACATTTCGTCAGTCAGACACATACCACCTACTGTGCTGGCGCTGATCAACGCGGTTGAAGAAGCGCGAAGCACTGCCTCAGAGAGCTGCGCATCTTCAATGGCTTCCGTCATCGCTTTCAGCGCAATAAGATCAGTGCGGGTAGCCTGCGGATATTGCTGCTGCGGTGCCAGTAATTGCTGTAATTGTTCTGTACTTGCTTTTACTTCACCAAAAGGCATCGTTTCAGCATACTTCGACCGGAAATAGCGGGTCTTTCCAATTCCTGAATGGCCGTTCATCAGTGAAGAGCGGTTTTGCGCTACCGAATCACCAATAGCAGAAATAAGCCCCAGCCCGGTAATTAAAATGCTGCTCAAAACGAAAGCCTATTTTACACGGTGTTGCTCAATATAATCGACCATTGTGTTTACGGTGGTCAGTATTTTTCTGCCTTCTTTAGGGTCCTGGATATTAATGCCATATTCCCGGGAGAGCATTACAATCAGTTCAATAGAATCAATTGAATCCAAACCGAGGCCTTCGCCAAACAAAGGCTCATCGTCCTTAATATCTTCAGGCTTTACATTATTCAGGTTCAGAAATTTAATGATCTGCTCTTTTACCTGTTGTTTTAATTGTTCTTTTTCCATTATGTATTCAATAAAAATAAGTTTAAATAAGGCAGCCGGATCATTCATTCTATCGGGGCTGCATCAGCTGGACGATCTTTTGCGAGCGGGTTTTTAAGTAGCACTTGTAAATTGCTTTAAAAACCGTATATCATTCTCACTGAATAAACGGATGTCATTGATGCCATACTTCAGCATAGCCGGCCGTTCTACGCCCATGCCAAAGGCAAAGCCGGTGTATTTTTCAGGATCGATACCACAGTTCTGTAATACGTTCGGATGCACCATACCACAACCCAATATTTCCACCCATCCTGTCTTTTTGCAAATATTGCATCCTTTTCCCCCACAGATAAAGCAACTTACGTCCATTTCTGCACTCGGTTCTGTGAACGGAAAATAAGACGGCCGGAACCGTACCCGAACATCTTTGCCGTACATTTCCTTTACAAAGAAATAAAGCGTCTGTTTTAGATCTGCAAAGGAAACGTTCTCATCTATATACAAGCCTTCCACCTGATGGAAGAAACAATGGCTCCGGGCACTGATGGTTTCATTGCGGTATACACGACCCGGACAAATGACCCGGATAGGCAGATGTCCTTTTTCCATTATACGGATCTGGGTATTGCTGGTATGGGTACGTAATAACCAGTCCACTGCTGCATTCTCGCCTGCATCTACATAAAAAGTGTCCTGCATATCGCGGGCAGGGTGATGCTCAGGCATATTTAATGCCGTAAAATTGTGCCAATCGTCTTCAATTTCCGGTCCTTCTGCTACTGCAAATCCTAAGCGCTGGAATATAGAAATGATTTTGTTGCGCATTAAAGTAATGGGATGCTGGCTGCCCAGGGGCGTTTTGTCACCCGGCAGCGACAGATCCAGCGCTGCTTTTTCAGTTCCGTTTGCGGCGGAGGAAAGCGCTTCTTTCAGCTCGTTGAATTTTGCTTCAGTAAACAGTTTAAATTCGTTTAAGAGCTGGCCGGCTTCCCGCTTCTGGTCTGCGGGTACATTTTTCATTTCGCCCAGTACGCTCTTTACCAGTCCCTTGGTGCCCAGCCATTTAATCCGGAAGGCTTCCACCGACGGCTCGTCTGCGGCAGAAAAATCAGTGATCTCTTTTTTGTATGCGTCAAGCTTTTGAATCAAATCCTGCATAGCTGGCAAAGATAATGAATACAGGGAAGGTAATGCATTGGTAATTTGGGGGAATAAAGGACATACGGAATTTTAGTTTTTATAAAAATGATTTAGTTCAGAAATAATAATTTGCTGACCAGCGGTATAAGATGCAATACCCTGCAGGTAACGATTATTCAGCAAAGAATTCATGAAATGAAAGGCAACGTATTCTGCTCGTTCCGATAGTCCGGGATTGACCTGGTAAACCTGAGAATGGAAAACGGAAGCAAATCGGTTTTTACACGGGCGATTCAATGCAGATCGGAATAGCTGCGTTGAAATCAAAGAGAAGATCTGCTTTGTATTTCAACAAAAAACCCTTGCAGGTGCCCTGCGAGGGTTTTTAAAAAAGCTGTAGGGGGAGGGCTCGAACCTCCACGAGGCAGTTAGCCGTAGCACAAAGTTTAGTGGTCAATCCTGGTCGTCCTGACGGTCGGCTCTATGCTATGTTTGTCCTGTAATCCTCACCCCCGAGACAAGAGGGCATGTCTGCCAAAAATTTCATCACCCCACAGTATAAAGATCTTTGCTTTTTCAGCGTTCGATAGAACAAAAGTAGGCTTTATTGGCCTGTGATTCCAAATATTTCAAGAAAAATTTTGAAAATATAGAGAATATTTAAATATTTGCAATAGTTGTTGAATTATTTGAAATCAATACTGGCTAAATGAACAATAAATTGAATCTCGACAAACTGGACCTCCAGATCATTCAGCACATGATGGAGGATGCTGAAATTTCGTATGCGGATCTCGGCAAGAAGCTGTTTGTATCCGGCGGCACCATCCATGTGCGTATTAAAAAGCTGCAAAAGGATGGTATAGTGAAAGGTACGAAATTAAATACAGATTTAAAACTGCTGGGGTACGATGTCATCGCTTTTATAGGAATTTATCTTAAAGAAAGCTCTTTGTATGATTCTGTTGCCAAAGAATTGTATAAGCTCAAAGAAGTGGTGCGCCTTAATTATACAACAGGCAACTATAGCATGTTTGCTGAAATTGTTTGTAAGGATATCAGTGAGTTAAGGACCGTTTTGCATGAAAAGCTGCAGAAGATCAAAGGGATCGAACGTACGGAAACGCTGATCTCTCTTGATGAAAGCTTTTCAAGAAATGTAAGAGTACTGGATTAAGAAAGCGGTTAATAGTTCATCGTTCATGCCTGTCGCTGTTAACCGGTACCGGTCAGCTATGAACTAGAGCTTGCCCCTTACGTTAAGCGCATCCCTTAACCCGTTACCAAAAAGATTGAATGCCAGCACAAGGATCATAATGGCGAAGCCCGGAGCCAGAGCCAGCATTGGGTTTTGTGTAATAATGAAGTTGTAATTTTCTTTGATCATCAATCCCCAGCTGGGCTGCGGGGGCTGTACCCCCACCCCTAAGAAGCTTAAGCCTGCTTCTATTACAATTGCTGAAGCAAAATTGGCTGCGGCTATAACCAGTACCGGTCCCATTATATTAGGCCAGATATGCCGCATAATGATGCGCATATCTTTAAAGCCCAGCGCTTTTGTGGCTTCAATATATTCCAGTTCCCGCACTGCCAGCACCTGACCCCTTACCAGGCGGGCTACGTTTACCCACATGGTTAACCCAACAGCAATGAACACCTGCCAGAAACCTTTGCCCAGTGCCAGGGTAATTGCAAATACCAGCAGCAGCGTTGGAATGCTCCAGATCACATTAATGAACCACATAATTACTTCATCTGTTCTTCCTTTATAAAAGCCGGCGAGAGAGCCTAATACCAGCCCAATACTGATAGAAATTAAAACAGTGATGAGGCCTACACTTAAACTGACACGGGTGCCAACGATCAGCCTGCTTAAAATATCCCGGCCATAGCTATCAGTACCTAACCAGAATTTTTTTGTGGTTACAGGATCGGCAGCTACCTGGGCCTTTGAAAAACTCATGCGCTCGCTAACCCCTTCATCAATAAATTTGTCTACGATAAAACTATCAGCGGTTTGCCGCCAGGCATTGATAGGAATATAATCCGATTGATCGGGCCTGCCACTGATCAGCCGTTCAAAAAAGCCTGCTGCCGCCGGCGGATTTTCCTTTTTTATTTTTAGGAAGGTTTGTTGAAAACCTGGTTTTGACCCACCAATTTCAAGAATGATCCGGTTGGAATTAGGAGAAGCGTCTTCAGCAAGAAAATAACAAAAGACCGCAACAAAAACTGAAAAGAGAATGACTATTAAACCGATTACCGCTCCCTTGTTCTTTTTGAGCCGCTGCCAGCCTGGCTGACGAAATATTGAGCGTGATTGCATGAAGATCAAATGTAAGAAAAACTTATGTGCTATTTCACCATCCGTCCTTTCCATTCATATTTACCAAAGCTGCCCAGGAAACCTGCAAGGATGGTATAACCGATGTGCAACGGCTGAAAGATGAAAAAATAGCGCAGTAATTGTTTTTTATTAAAAAAAGAGGCTACGCTGCTTATAAAAGGCAGCTCTGTAAGGGTTTTTGCCACCCAAAACACAAGGAAAGCGTAAAAATAACAACGGTTAAAAAAGCCCATCACCAGTAGCAATAAAAAAGAGCAGTTGAAAAGATATACCAGGAGGAGGACAAGGGAAATGCGTTTATCCTCGTAATAGGTGGCTTTACTGGCCCAGCGGATGCGCTGGTTGATAAAGGCTTTCCAGGTGGCTGCTGCGGCTGTTTGTACAATTGCTTCTTTCGATTTAAGATACTGGATCTTTTGAGGATAGCTTTTCCAGATCTTGTGCATCAGCAGCATATCATCACCAGAGGCAATATTGTCAATACCCCGAAAGCCGTTCACTTCATAGAATACCTCCCTGCTATAGGCCAGGTTGGCTCCATTACACATGGTATGTACATTTTTATAAACAGAAGCGCCGGTAATACCCTGCAGGGTCATAAAATCCAATTCCTGAAAAATGTTGACAATAGTGTTTGCTTCCATAAAAGAAACAGGCGCCGCAATAAATACCGGTTCTTTTTCTTTGATCCGTTGCGCAAAGCTTTGAAGCCAGCGGATCGGAACGATACAGTCCGCATCGGTGCAAACGATCCATTGATTCCGGGCGGCTGCAATGCCGGTTTCAATGGCTTTTTTCTTATAGGAATTAAGGGCATCCTGATCCAGGGAGATCAGTCTGATAGCAGGCATTCCACTATGAGCGGTAATCAACTGCTGTACCAGTGCAGCTGTCTGATCGGTTGAATGATCATCGACCACGATCACTTCGAAAAGTGATGAGGAATAAGACTGTTTTTTTATTGATTCCAGTAAGCTGACAATAACGGCTGCTTCATTCCGGGCCGGAATAATAACAGAGAACGTAACGGGAGATCCCTGATCTGCCGCATCGCTGAAAGCTTGCAGCGGAATCTGTTTCCAGCTTTTTGTATAAAACAGGATCAGGAAGGCATAAGCAATAAATAAGAATAATACGATGCCGGTTAACCACATGTGGCAAAACTAATGGTTCCGGCTGAAAACGGGCCGCAACAATGAAGGGACAGGACAGCAGTATTGTAACGGAACATCTGATATTTT
>DASVMC010000550.1:0-3289 GCA_036384555.1 Niabella sp.
TACTGAACGAAAAGCGAACAGGAACATATCCCGGGTTGCTGTTCAGAGCTGCAATTACGTGAGATCCCTGGCTGGCGCCGCTGCTGCAGGCGCTTCCCCCTGAAACACAGATGTTATTAATGTCCAGATTGAACAGCAGCATTTCTGATCTTTCATTTTCAGGGAATGAAGCGCTCAATACAGTGTAGAGACAGCTGCCATTATAGTCTCCGTTGAATTTTACCGCAGGAATTTCTTTTTGCAGTTGTTCCGTCATGTAATTTTTGAGCTCCTTTATATAGGCAGATTCTGTTTCGTAACGGGCCATTGCCAGGTCCAGTGCTTTGGCAAAGCCTACAATACCGTATACATTTTCCGTACCCGCGCGCATATTCCGTTCCTGACCGCCGCCATATATAAAGGGTTTTATCTGCAGGTTGCCGTTTACATATAAGATACCGGTGCCTTTTGGCCCGTGAAATTTATGGCCGGAAGCAGTAATAAAGTCTACATCAATCCGTTGCAGGTCAATCGGGTAATGCCCCACTGTTTGCACACAGTCTGAGTGAAAAACGGCGTTATATTTCCTACATAATGCACTGACTGCATTTATGGGTAACAGGTTGCCGATTTCATTGTTGGCATGCATCAGGCTCACCAGCGTCTTCTTTCCGGCAGTTGCGAGTTGTTCTTCAAGATCGGTCAGGTCCACATGCCCGTTGGGTAACAACTTTACCAGGCTATAAGTAATATCTGCTCCATCACAATAATGCTCTACGGTGTGTAATACTGCATGATGCTCGATGGGAGAAGTGATGATATGTGTACAGCCCAGATCGCGGATGGATGCGCTGATAGCAGTGTTGTTGCTTTCTGTGCCACCACTGGTAAAAAACAATTCTCCGGGTTTTACATTTAAATGCTTGGCTACCGTTTTGCGTGCGGTTTCAACTGCCAGCCGGGTTTCTCTTCCGTAAGAATAAACAGATGAGGGGTTTCCATAGCTTGTTGTCATAAAAGGGAGCATCGCATCCAGCACTTCTTTATCCAGGCAGGTGGTTGCGGCATTGTCTAAATATATTTTTTCCATTGAACGTCCTTCTTTTTTATCCGGTATGTCTCCTCCCGGCAAAAAATAATTGGCAAAGTTACGAAAGGGTTGTCATATATTTTTTGTAGACTAGTTATGACTGATGCCTGATACCGGCTATAACCAGCATCCTGTATCGGGAAGACCAGCAGCGGGCTTACATATTTTCCTTAATGTCCTGCATCAGTTTCTGGGCGATATTTTTGGCTTTTGTTTCATAATCGCTTTCAGAATAGATACGGATGATCGGTTCTGTGTTAGACATCCTCAGGTGCACCCAGTCGTCATCAAACTCTATTTTCAGCCCGTCTTCATCATTTACAGGCAGTTTGCTGTATTTCTGCTTGATTTTAACAAAAATAGAGGGTAGGTCAGTGCTTTTATCCAGCTCGATCTTATTTTTACTGATAAAGTAATCAGGGTATTGTCTTCTTAAAGATTTGATGCCTCCTTTTTGAGTAGCCAGGTGGCTCAGAAATAAGGCAATTCCGATCAGCGCATCACGCCCATAATGAAAATCGGGTACAATCACGCCGCCGTTACCTTCACCACCGATCACGGCGTCAACTGCTTTCATTTTGGTAACAACGTTTACTTCGCCAACAGCAGATGGATAATACTGTCCGCCATGCTTTAAAGTAATTTCCTTCAATGCCTTGGTGCTGCTCATATTGCTTACCGTATTTCCCTTATGTTGAGAGAGTACATAATCAGCTACTGCTACTAGGGTATACTCTTCTCCAAACATACTGCCGTCCTCATTTACAAAACAAAGCCGGTCCACATCAGGATCTACTGCAATACCCAGGTGCGCTTTTTCCTTAACGACTCTACTGGATAATTCACTTAAATGATCGGGCAGGGGTTCGGGATTATGTGCAAAGTTGCCGGTGATGTCTGCGTTCAAAACAGTAACTTCCTCTACACCAAGTGCCTTTAATAAAGCAGGTACAAATGTAGCTCCTGTGGAATTAATGGCATCAACCACCACTTTAAATTTCTTTTTAGCAATAGCTGCTTTGTTTACAAGCGGATAAGCAAGGATAGCGTCTATATGCTTTTGCAGGTATGAGCTGTCTGTTTTCAGGGTGCCTAATTTATCCACGCCTGCAAATTCAAAATTTTCAGCTTCCGCAATTTCCAGTAACTGTTTTCCCAGTTCTGCGGAAATAAATTCGCCGGAGCTATTCAGCAATTTCAATGCATTCCATTCTTTCGGATTATGGCTGGCGGTAAGAATAATGCCTCCGTCCGCTTTTTCCAGGGGAACCGCAATCTCCACAGTGGGGGTTGTGCTTAGTCCCAGGTCTGTTACATCAATGCCTAAGGCCGTTAAGGTAGCAGCCACCAGGTTACTGACCATTGATCCGCTGATGCGGCCATCCCTTCCGATAACAACTTTCAGTTTCTTTTGCGCACCAGCTGCCTTTTTCAGGATAGTGCCGTATGCTGCTGTAAATTTTACAATATCTACCGGCGATAGTGTTTCGCCTGTTTTTCCACCTATGGTACCACGGATTCCGGATATGCTTTTTATTAAAGGCATGTTTTCGTTTAATTTTACCCGGTATAACGTATTGCCGGGGCTGCAAAATTAAGGAGCGGTCTTTAATTTTCAGGTGTTGTGGATAAGATTGCTTAAAATTTAAGCAAACGTACGTTGTTGGGATATGGATTTATTTATTATTTAACAACAGGTATTGAGCTGTTAAATAATACGCCTTGGTCAGCGCGCCCATTTTTTTCTTAACACTGGTTAATTCAGGAAGGGAATAGCTGGCTGTTGTGTCCAGGGGGATCAGGTCCTCTTCAGAAAATTCCAGGTTTTTGATATAATAGAACTGGTCATCAACGATGCCTATTTTGCCGGCGGTATTGGTAATAAAGGCCACATTTCCTTTTTTAGAGGGATTTAATAAGTCTCTTCCCAGGGTTGAGTTGGAATAAGGCCGTTGCACCAGCCCGGCAATGGTAGGCAGTACATCAATCTGGGATACGGTTTCTTTTCTTCGTTGAGGATTGATCAGATAAGGCGCATAGATCAGAAATGGTACATGTTCATCTGAAAGCCGTTGGCTGGTCCAGGCCATCGGATAAACGGAGGTAGCGTTTCCGGCCACTCCGTGATCCCCGATAAATACGAATATGGTATTATGAAAATAAGGCTCCTCACGCGCAGTCTCTATAAATTTCTGGATACAGTAATCGGCATACCGGAAT
>DASVMC010000551.1:0-3012 GCA_036384555.1 Niabella sp.
ACCTGTTTTGGAAAAGAGCGACGTTTACACCTGCGCGTACAATAGGAATAATCCGTACCCGTTCTTCGCCGTTGGGTCCATAATCAATGTCAACATAGGGGCTATTCCGGTTTTTAAGCACATCTGCCAGAATGGATATATAAAAGAATGTTGAATTGCCTTTAGCTCTTCCCATGCAATAGCCGCCACCCAGCAATAAGGAAGGCGCATTGGCATTATAACTGCCGGATACTCTTGTATCTCTTGGAGCAGCCGTATAGCGCTGGCTGGTAAAATTTTCTTCAAACTGCGCCTGTAAAAATAAAAAGTTAACAGGATATCCTCTTACAAAAACACCTGGCCCGTATACATGCTGTCGCATTTTATCATCATATGTATATACATCCCGGGCTCCTGTATATACATAGTTCAGAACGATCCCTCCGTCAAAATAATCATTAAATGTATATCCCAATACCGGGTTAACACCCAGCACAGTTCCACCGGAATAAAAGGAAGCGGTAACACCTCCGCCGGTAAACAATCGTTCTTTTTTAAACCCTTTTTCCTGGAAAGGCTTTATATACCCTCCGTTCTGAACAGCAATGGAATCATCCTGAGCTTTTGCGGTAACTGTCGTTAAAAGAGCAACACTCAACATTAGAACTATCCCTGATCGTTTTTTCATAAAAAAAGATTTATTCTTTATTACAGTATGCATTGTTTAAGCCACTGCATCAAATATTTTCCCTGCATTCAGGATATTATTAGGATCAAATGCTTTTTTAATATCACGCATCAATTGCATCTGACGCTGTTCAAAAACGATATCCATATACGTTTTTTGAATCAGCCCGATACCATGTTCTCCGCTAATGGTACCACCTAAATTTTTTACTAATTTAAACAATTCCCTAAGAACTGCATTCATTTCAGGATCATCCAGGCTGTTTTTGTTCCCTTCTTTTTTAATACGTACATGCAGGTTACCGTCACCGGCATGTCCGTAACAAACCGCATGAAAGTTGTGCTTTTTCCCCAGCTCTTTTACTCCTTCTATGAGTTTGGGCAATTCTGCACGGGGTACAACCGTATCTTCCTCTATTGTATATCCGGCTGACTTAACAGCTTCAGCCGTTCTTCTGCGCAGCTTCCACAATTCTTCTTTTTGCTGCGCATCATCTGCAAAAAACAATTCACCTGCTTCATATTGCTCCAGCAGCATCGCAATCTGCTCCATTTCCTGCATCAGCACCTCCTGATTATTACCGTCAACTTCTACAATTAAATGCGCGGCTATATCATCATTCACCGGCACCACATAGCTGTCCACCATACCACTGACGATTTTCAGGGCATCAATTTCCACCAGTTCCAGCGCACTTGGGTTAAAACCAGCTCTGAATATGGCGCTAACCGCTTCGCTTGCTTTCTCCAAAGATGCAAAAGGTGCCAGCATTAAGAGGTCATACTTAGGAAGCGGTATTAACCGTAATACAATTTTGGTAACCAGCGCCAATGTTCCTTCACTGCCTACCATCAGCTGTGTCAGGTTGTATCCGGTGACGTTTTTTAAAACATTGGCCCCGGTCCACATTATTTCCCCTGTTGGCAGCACTACCTCCAGGTTTAGCACATAATCTTTTACGACACCATATTTTACAGCTTTAGGTCCGCCACTGTTTTCAGCTATATTACCACCAATGAAACAGGTGCCGCGACTGCTGGGGTCAGGGGGATAAAACAACCCCTTTTCTTTTACGGCATTTTGCAGTACTTCCGTAATAACCCCTGGTTCTGTGATCACCTGCAGGTTCCGTTCATCAATTTCCAAAATACTGTTCAGGCGTTCAGTAGAGAGCACTACGCCCCCTAAATGCGGCAATGCGCCTCCGCTTAAGCCGGTACCGCCTCCTCTTGGAGTGACAGGGATACGATCCTGGTTGCAGATCTTAAATAACTCGGAAATTTCTTCAGCTGTACGCGGCTTCACTACTACATCCGGAATAAAATGCAATGTTTCAGTCTGGTCGTGCGCATAATCAGTTAATGAATCTTCGTCTATAAGCACATTCGCTTCGCCCACAATTCTTTTAAACGCTTCAAGATGCCGGGCTGTGATCTTTTTTTCTGCCATTATTTTGTGTGAATAGTCTATAAATTTAGGAGGCCAAATTTCGGGTAAAAAGGGCAAAGGAAAAAATCGGCTTATTGAAGGCCATTTCTATGTACAAATCCGCGTTTTTTGCTACGGATACATTCAATAGACAGCTTTTCAGTATTTTATAGCTCACGGCGGTGAAAAATGCACAGCAATAGCGCATCCTAAGATATCTTGCTCCAGGCCGTTTTCCCTTTTTGCGCGTGTAAAAAGCTCCTCACCATTTCGTGTTCAGGACGCGATATATCAGGATCTTCGTTTAAAAGGCGCTCACAAAGTTCTTTTGCCGCTTTGACCATTGCCCGGTCATTGACAATATCTGCCAACCTAAAACTCAACACCCCGCTTTGCCTTGTACCTTCTATATCTCCCGGACCACGTAATTCCAGGTCTTTTTCCGCAATAACAAAGCCATTGCCGGTGCTGGTCATTATTTTCATCCGCTCACGCGCTTCATTACCCAGTTTTTTACCCGTCAGCAAGATACAATAGCTCTTTTCTGCGCCCCTGCCCACCCTTCCGCGCAGTTGGTGCAGCTGCGACAAACCGAATTTCTCTGCGCTTTCGATCAACATTACTGAAGCATTGGGCACGTTTACTCCCACTTCAATAACCGTAGTAGCAACCAGGATCTGCGTATCCTGCACTACAAAACGGCGCATGTTCTCTTCCTTCTGGTGTGCCGGCATTTTGCCATGCACCATGCTGATCCAGTATTGCGGTTCGGGAAAATAAGTTTTCACCACATCATACCCCTGCATAAGGTTTTCATAATCCAGCTTCTCACTCTCTTCAATCAGGGGGAAAATAATGTAGACCTGGCGGCCCAATGCGATCTCCGCTTTTAAAAAATCCATCACAAGGCTCCGGTC
>DASVMC010000552.1:0-2980 GCA_036384555.1 Niabella sp.
CTTTGGCTGTATCGCTGGAAGCACGTTGCAACAATCCCTGCAGGCTGTCCAGTTGCGGGTTTGCCGGTTCACGGTACTGACTATGGACGGATGGACTGATCCCTGATAGTAAAAAGAGTCCCATGCAGATCCTGATGGCAAAGCAACGGTATATGTTCCTGAAAGGGTTCAATGCTTTTTAATCTATAGCAAAAGTCGTTATTATTAGCGGGGTGTCCAATCCCCAAATACCTGTATTTCTTCTAATGGTTTTCATGGATGTCAAAAATGAAGGTTTTTGCTGATTGTTTTTTCCTGTTTTTGAAAGGAATTTAGCAGTAGGATTTAAGCAATTCAAAAATAAGCTTCTCAACAATAGACATCCAAAAAAACAGCCGGAAAAGCAGTATAGAAAAACAGCCGCCTGTACGCCTGTTTTATAAAGGGGTCCTTATAGACCGGAATGGATACAAGCAATAAAAACAGACATATGAAAAAAAGTATTTTCTTTTTTTGTTATATAGCAGGCCCTCTATACGGTATATTATTCAGCAGTACCGTAGTGTCTGCACAGGTTTTTTCAGACCAGTTGCTGTTTCTTCAAAGCCAGACCCAGTTTATGACGATCCAGAGCAATATCTATAGTAATATGGCTAAAGAGAACCTGGAGCGGGATAACAGGAACCGGAAAATAAATGGAGCAGGTGCCGGTACGCCGGTATCCAAACAGGCAGCTGCGACACCCGGCAATTTCCGTTTTACACCCTCGGTTCAGGTATCGGCCGCTGTCCGGCAATCAATCCTTGATCAGCTTAAAAAAAAGAACCCTGTAGCCGGTAAAAATCTGGAAAATGCATTAAATCAAAAGGATCCCTTTCCGGCGTATATAAACTACCTGAAAAAAGCAGGGCTGGATGTGCAGCATAATTATGCCGATGCCTTTGCTGCTTATATGCTTGGTATGTGGCGGATTGCGAACGGCAGAAGTGCTGATCCGTCTGCGGGGCAGATTAAAGCGGTACAGGTACAGACAGCAATGAACCTGGATATAGCAGGATGGAGCGCGCGCAGAAAACAGGAAGCGGCGGAGTACCTGATCTATGACCTCATTTTTGCCAACGAGCCCTATGAAGCATCCCGGAAAGGAGGCAATCAAAAGCAAATGCGGGCCGATTCGGATATTGTTTACGAACGTTTTTTACAGCAAAATAACCTGGATCTGAGAAAAATGCAGCTTACGGATAGCGGGCTGACCCGCAGGTGATCAACTTTAAAATAGATATAAGATGAAATGGTTAAAATGGATCTTCTTACTAATAGCCCTGTGGGGCAGGGGCAACACTGCTGAGGCGCAACATGCTTTAACGGAGCAGGGCAGGAGCATTTATATCAGCGCTGCGAACCGGCAGGAATCTGCTGCTGCCGTAAAAGAAGAAATGGTCCGTCAGCTGGAGGAATGGGGTTATTGGAAGGTAGTGCGTTCCCGGAAAGAGGCGGATCTGGTGCTGAATTTGAATGTACAGACACATCGTGGTATGACCGCCTGGTCCTGGGGCGGCGTAACGGTACGGGCATCCGCTTCCCTTGAAGATCCGGCTGGGGAAATCCTCTGGCAGTCCAGGGAATACAAAGCCAATCCCAATGGCACCAATAGTTTTAACACGGCGCAGGCTACGGTGAAAAAGATTGTAAGCGAAATGCAGAAACGGTTTGGCCGGAGGCAGTAGAATGAAGCCAGGCCTTATTGATGATCGATGGAGAGATACAGGCACAGAAAACTGATTGCTCCTGTCTCAATTCCCGGCTCTCAAAACTTAAAAACTAAACAAATATGAAAAAGAACAATGTACTCTTTGCTTTTATAGCCTTGTTTGTAGTATTGGCTTCCTGCAAAAAGAGCGATGTAAAAAATAAAGAAACCGTTTTGTATGAAGCTGATTTCAGCAATGACGATAGTCATTGGTGGACGGGTACTTCCAATAATGGGGCATCAGCTTCCATAAATAATGGATATTATACGTTTAAATGCGGTTCCGCAGGAGGACATGATGTCTGGCTGAGCCCGCTGTTTACCGGGGTTACGTCGAACACCGCTGTAGAAACTTCAATAAAGCTGAGCAGTACCGGTGGCGAAAATTATGGCAACGGCGGGTTGTTATGGAATGAGGACGGCCAGGGGCCGAGCGACTATATTTCTTATTATTTTTTGATTTCTTATAATGGGTATTTTACTGTTTTTGGATATCCCGATGGGGTGAATGGCACCACCTATATTGATTGGACGTTAAGCAGTGCGATACAAAACAGCCAGTTCAATACATTAAGGATCGCACTGGTTAGTGGTACGCTGCATTTTTATATTAATAACACAGAAGTGTATCATATGCAGGCCATCAAAACTACCCTTGACCGGGTGGGGCTCTCCGCTTTAAAATCTACAACCATGCAGGTGGATTATTTTAAAGCAGTAAGGCAATAGGCCGGTATTGCCATCCGGGTAATCCTGGGCAAAGACCTCAGAGGACATAAAGCTTCCGGCGGTTCAGGAAGCGTCTTTGTGGACTATTTTGCCTGGAGGAGATTACTTTAAAAGGATCAGTAAAAACATAAAAATACAAACGTGATGAAGCACCTTATCATTTGTTCACTCGCTGTAAGCGCAGTTCTTACAACATCCTGCAGTAAAAAAGATAACCCGGGCCCCGGTGGTGGGAGTATTTCCTGGGGAACGGGCAGGATCTATTATGAATCACCCACAGAAGGAGTACGTTATATTGATCTGTCCACACAGACCAAAGGGTTACTGCTGCCAACAGATTATGACCGGCACGACTGGGATGTAAGTATGGATGGAAAAAAAGCGATCACCTCTGCCAACACCAATGATAATGACTATGATGCCAATCTTTACACGATCAGCAATGTAAGTGACGGACAGGTGGTAAAACAGTTCCGGTATTATCCAACAGACGGAGATTATACCTCGCCACGGTTTTCAACG
>DASVMC010000553.1:0-5087 GCA_036384555.1 Niabella sp.
AGAAAAGAAATAAGAGAATTGCCATTAGAACTGTATGATTTTATTATCAATGATTATGAATACCTTACTTCAGCCGCCTGTAAGCAAAGAGGGCTGAATTCCGTAAACTTCGGCCATCAGGCAAGCTTCCAGAGCAACCAGGTTCCAAGGCCGGCTACTATTAGCAAACCGGGGGAATGGATGTTAAAACATTACTCCAAGAGCAGACGGTATGTAGGACTGCATTTCCGGCAATATGATGATTTCATCCTTACTCCTGTTATAAAAAAAGACATTCTTGAAGCAGATCCGAAGGATAAAGGGCATATTACGGTTTATCTGCCATCTTATTGCGATAAGGAGCTCACCGTTTTGTTTTCTAAATTTAAAGCGCATCGCTTTGAGATTTTCAGCAGGCAATCAGTTGTGGTCAGGGATGAAGGCAATATCCGTTTTCTTCCGGTAGATAGACACCTGTTTAATAAAAGCCTGATCCAGTGTACCTCAATCATTACCGGCGCAGGATTTGAAACGCCCGCAGAAGCACTGCATCTGGGAAAAAAAATCATGGCGATCCCCATAAGAGGACAGTATGAGCAATGCTGCAATGCTGCGGCCTTAAAGGAGATGGGAGTAATGACACTTCCCTGTATTGACGACGATTTTGAACAACAATTTGAAAAATGGCAGAACGAGTACAAATCCATAAAAATGGATTACAGTAAAACGATACCACAAAGTATGGAGCGGCTGTTTGCAACCCGCTAAAAACCAGAACGTGATTTTCATTGAACGCTGCTGCCAGTATAAAAAAGAGGAAGCCGGACCGGTACGATCATGACTTTTGAAAATAAAAGAACGGCTTGCTTAAAGAAGTCCCTGTTTTGCAGCTGCTGCGATCAGCTCCGCTACGTTTTTGACCTGTAATTTCTGCAACAGGTTTTTGCGGTGGTTTTCTACCGTAAACCTGCTTAGATATAATGTTTTGGCTATCTGAGGAGTGGTTCTGCCGGATGCAATCATTTGTAAGATTTCTTTTTCCCGGGCAGTTAAGGAAACGGCTTGTGGCGTGAAAGAAGGTGATTCTGCAATGGAAATGATCCTGTACACTTCTTCACTAAATGCCAGCTTACCGGCAATTGCCTCATTGATACAACGAATAATTTCCACCGCAGCGGCGCTTTTTAATATATAACCGCTGGCGCCGTTATGAAGCATGTTCAATACAGCCCCGCGCTCGTTGTAATTGCTGAAAGCCAAGACCACCGTTTCGGGTGCAATGATTTTTATTTGCCGGCACAGTTCCATACCATTAATATCCGGAAGGGCAACATCAAGCAGTATAACGTTTACTGGTTGCTGTTTTAAAAACTGTAAAAGACTTTCGCCGGTCGCAAAGCCGCCTGCGACGGCAAAATTATTCTCTTTATTTAACAGCTTTATCAATCCTTCCAGTACAACAGGATGGTCATCTATTATCGCAATGGTTTGTTTAGTTGCTGACATCTAATTGAATATTTATTGAAGTTCCGGCTCCGCCGGGCAGATTCATTATATCAATGTTCCCGTTTAGGTAAGCTACCCTTGTCTGGATATTTTTCCAACCCATTCCACCTGAGTTTTCCAGTACGGACGGATCGACTCCTTTGCCGTCATCTTCAATCGTAATGAGCAGGGTATCTGCCTGTTGAACGCACTGGAACAAAATACGGTGTGCCGCGGCATGTTTTATTGCATTTGTAAGTAATTCCTGCGCGATCCTGTAAATGGTTACCTGCTTTTGTGCAGGAATAGAAGGTTGAATATTGGCACAATGGCATTGAATATTGAGGTCTGAGGTTTGCAGTTGCAGGCAAAGATCTTTAAGCGATGTTTCAAGCCCCAGCTTCAGCAGCATTTCCGGCATCATATTATGCGATATCTGACGCAGTTCCTGTATAGAGCTGCCGAGCTGATCTGTTACTTTTTTCAATGCTGTTTTTGCCGCCACCCCCGGTTGTTCCTCCGCTACAGCGGCAAGATTGATCTTTACGCCGGAAAGCATGCTTCCAAGACCATCATGCAGGTCCTGTGCAATACGGGAACGCTCTTCCTCCTGTGCGGTTAACATAGCCTGTGCAATTTTTATTTTTTCTTTCTGCTCTGACGCATTTTTATTGTTCCTGTAAAACAGGTAGGTCAGTAAAAGCGTAATGAATAAAAAGGCAGTGCTAAGCCCCAGCATCCCGTTCCACAGCCTGCTGTTTTTAGCATCCAGCGTAGCTTTGATATTGGCAGCGTTTAATGCTGTGATCTTTTTTTGATTTTCTGCATTCCTGAATTTGACCTCCAGGCCACTCACTTTGGCCTCCAGGTTGCTTTTTGCAAGGCTGTCACTAAGGGTGCTGTATTTTTGCAGCCATAAATAAGCACTGCCGGTATCTTTTAATTGTGCACAGGTTAATGCAAGGGCATTGTAAATTAAAACCCGGTTGGCAAATATGTCTATAAAAGGCTTGCTCCTGGTAAGCTGCAAACCCACTTCCGCTGCTTTTTTAAATTCATTTTTATTATACAGGGCATAAAATTTTTGTAATAATAACCGCTGTTCCGGATAGATCCTTTTCAGCTTTTTGGCAAAAGCGATGCCTTTGTCTGCCATTACCAGGGAGCTGTCAGGTTGGTCCGCAACAGTCAGTTGCATACTCTTACCCGCGTAATAGTCCAGCCACGCCGGATCATCAGGATAAGGTTGTAACAATGCATACATTTTCTGAAGCAGCTGTTCCGCGGGTTTGGGTTCCAGCGATAGTGAATAACTTTCAGACAAGGTATGATAGGCCGCTGCAAGATAGGGAAAGGCGTTACTGGTTTTTTCCAGCAAGGCAATGGACTGCTTTAAATACTCCATAGCTTTGGGAAAATTCTGCAGATTTTTAAATGCAATACCTACATCCATATAAAGTTTGCCCAAATACAAACTGTCTCCGGCGCTCTGTGCCAAAGGAATGGCCTGGTTTAACAACGTATTCAGGTAGGTTTCCGGATCATCTTTATTAAAGTGAAACAGTTTGGCATACTCCCGCCAGCACCTTGAGCGGTAGGCAATGGATTCGCCGGAGGTATATGTTTCCAGCTGTTTTTCTGTTCTATAAAATAGCTGTATGGCACTGTCCGGCAGGCGGTTGCTGATCTCCCGGGCTTTATAATACCCGGCAACGGTACGCGTAAAGGCATCATCGGCGCCCAGCTTTTCTCCTGCTTTCAGGTATTCTGCGGCCCTTACACTATCTTCATCCAGCCATTTATCAAAAAGATAGAAACAGGCCATAGCCTTTGTTTCGGGCTTGCCTGGTGCATTAACGATCTGCTCAAGACTGTCTGTATAGCGCTGACCATAAAACTCCTGCTCAAAAGAACACAGGGGTATGAGTGTCATCAATAAGCCAAGAATCGTTTTCATTTATGATTGCAAGGTTAGGAATAAACCTAAAGTAAGAAAACTATTTTAAAAAATAGCTGAAAACAGCTATTCATAAAATGACGGTTTACAGTCATTGCGGGAATTCCGTAGCGTTATTAGCTTTGTGACCGGATCATTTTGAATTTTACAGGTATTGATTACTCCTTCCGAAAAAAATGAATACATTATGAAAAAAACATCATTCTTACTGGCTGTTGCTACCTCTGGTGTCCTGTTATTAAACAGTTGCTCAAAAAATAAGGATACTACTCCAACCAATAAACATATTAAGGCCACCATTACCCTCAATAGCGAATTTAAAAAAGCAGAAGGCGACTATTTTGATGTAACCATTAGTGGCAATGATCAAAATGCCCATTTCATAGACTGGAATGTAAATGGCGTTAAAAAAACCGGTACTTCGGTTACAATCGGAACGGATGATTTTAACGGGGGCAAGACCATTGTTTTAGAATCAGTAAGTGATGTATTTTCTGGTGGCATAGAGTTCGGCGGGTTCGAATATGGAAATACGCCGTTTACCGTTACCTGGAAAATTGAAGTAGGCAATACGGTAAAGGATGAAGGATCTGAAAAAATAGTTAAGGACCAGGATCCTGTATTTTCGAAATCAGTAAGTTTTTAACACATAGCTGTTGAGCACTGATCTATTATAACAATCCATAATAATCCTAAAAATAAACGAAATGAAAAAGCTGTTTCTTCATATTCCTGTAGTTCTATTATTATCAGGCCTTTTTATAAAAGTAACGGCCGCAACGGGGAAAGATCCCATTGTTATTGAAATTCTCACCGGCTATACTACAGCAGACGAAGCTCTGCAGGCAACTAAAAAAGCTTTATTGAACCAGAAATTTATTACTGATGAAGTACAAAAAACAGGATTTACTGCCAAACGTACCACCGGTGCCAGGGCGGATTATTATGTAGCCGATGTAGCGACAAAAGAAGAAAAGGGGAAAATAAAGGTCATTATTTCTTTTGTTAAGGTTGGAACCGGCTTGTTGAAACTACAGAAAGTAGCAGATGCTGTTAAAGCTGAGCTGGAAAAATAAAGGGTTCGCAAAGGAATGCTCCCCCGTGAAGTAAATAAACAAATTTATAGTGAGTTGGTTATAGCGAGCTTGCCGCCCTTTTGCAGTCCCGATCCCGATAGCTATCAGGACTGGTAGCAGCATGATTTTGCTTGTCGTGGTGCGTTTCTTTGTCATGCTGAGTTTGATGAAGCAGGAATTGATCCTAAAAATAAAAAATTATGAAACGAGCCACCGAGTACCTTTTGTTTGGCACAATGCTTATTGTTCTACCGGTGTCAGAAAGTTATGGCCAGGAAGCAAAGCTGGATAAGAAAATGAAAGAAGCCCTGACCAGGCGCTATGAGGATGATAAGCATTATGCCGGGTTTCAAAGAGGAATTTATAACCGGGAAGCGTGGAAGGCTTCATGGGTAGGCGCCAAACTGCCTGATTTATATAAGAGCTGGGGCGCACCAACCAGGGCATTTCCGGATGGAGAAGGCGGACAGGTGGTCGTATATGAGAAAGTGTCCAACTACTCAGGCGGCAGCTATACGCCGGGTTATATTGAAACGGCAACAAATGGTGTTGGACAAACGGTAATAACGGATTACAAACAATCTGTTGAT
>DASVMC010000554.1:0-6405 GCA_036384555.1 Niabella sp.
ATTATTAAAAGAATGAACATACAGTATATACAACAAATTGCAACAGACCTGGCCCTGCCGGTTAAGCAGGTCGGCAATGTGGAACAATTACATACAGAAGGTGCTACTATTCCTTTTATCAGCCGCTATCGTAAAGAAGCAACCGGCAATATGGATGAAGTGCAGATTACGGCCGTTATTGATAAGATCAGGTACTATGATGAGCTGGAAAAACGTAAAGATACCGTTATAAAAACGATTGAGGCGGCAGGTAAGTTAACCCCGGAATTAAAACAACGGATTGATCATTGTATCAATGCAACCGAACTGGAGGACATTTATCTGCCATATAAGCCCAAACGGAAAACAAAGGCTTCTGTGGCTATTGAAAAAGGGCTGGAGCCTTTGGCAGGCCTGCTGTTTGCCCAGGGAACTGTAAACGTGGAAGAAGCGGCGGCCGGGTATATAAATGAACAGGTAAAAGACAGTGCAGAAGCCTTGCAGGGTGCCCGGGATATTATGGCAGAATGGATCGCGGAGAGCGAACAGGCCAGGGCGTTGATCCGCTCCCTGTTTAAGGAGTCGGCAGCTGTTTCCTCCAGGGTATTGACCTCTAAAAAAGAAGATGCGGAAGCTCAGAAATACCGCGATTATTTTGAGTTTAAAGAACCCCTGGCCAAATGCCCCTCACACCGGATCCTGGCAATGCGCCGCGGCGAAAAAGAAGGATACCTGATTATGGATATCGCGGTTGAAAAGGATTCGTCAATAGGCGCATTAAAAAAAGAATTTGTTACAGCATCCGGAGCAGCAGCTGAACAGGTTGCACTGACTGTTGAAGATGCATATACCCGTTTGCTGAAACCGGCTATTGAAACGGAATTTCGTTTGAACAGCAAAGTAGCTGCTGATGAGGAAGCGATTAAAGTATTTGCCGAAAACCTTCGTCAGCTGCTGCTTGCATCTCCTTTGGGGCAAAAAAGAGTACTGGCCATTGATCCGGGTTTCAGAACAGGCTGCAAAGTGGTTTGTCTGGATGAGAGCGGCACTTTTCTGAAGTATGAAACCATTTTTCCGCATGCGCCGCAAAATGACTGGCAGGGTGCTACAGAGGCGGTTAAACGTCTGGTACGCCAGTATGAGATAGAGGCGATCGGCTACGGCAACGGAACCGCCAGCAAGGAAACGGAAAAACTGGTGCGCAGCATTGATTTCGGCAAATCGGTTTGCATCTTTATGGTAAATGAAAGCGGTACTTCTATTTATTCGGCGAGCGAGGTTGCACGCGAGGAATTTCCCCGAGAAGATGTTACCGTTAGGGGAGCCATCAGTATTGGCCGCCGTTTACTGGATCCCCTGAGCGAGCTGGTGAAAATTGATGCGAAAAGCATTGGAGTGGGGCAGTATCAGCATGATGTTAATCAGAATCGTTTAAAGGAAAGCCTCGACCAGGTAGTACAGAGTTGTGTAAACTATGTGGGGGTTGATGTAAATACGGCCAGTAAACATTTGTTGATGTATGTTTCCGGGCTGACCGCTACTACCGCAAAGAATATTGTGGAATACCGGATGAAGAATGGCGTTTTTAAGAACCGGAACGAGTTACTGAAAGTATCAATGCTGGGCCCAAAGGCTTATGAACAGTGCGCCGGCTTTTTGCGGATCCCGAATGCAGCTAACCCGCTGGATAATTCTGCGGTGCACCCTGAGAGCTATCCTGTGGTGGAGTCAATGGCTACGCATTTAAATTGTACGGTAAGTGAGTTGATCTCGCAATCCGGATTACGGAAAGCCATTAAAGCCAGGGATTTTGTAACGGAAACAGCCGGACTGTATACCATTGAAGATATTTTAAAAGAGCTGGAAAAACCGGGTCGCGACCCGCGTGAGGCGATCGAGGAATTTCGTTTTGCAGACGGCCTGTCTGCCATAGGAGACCTGAAGCCAGGCATGAAAGTACCCGGTATCGTTACGAACATTACGAACTTTGGGGCTTTTGTAGATGTAGGTGTAAAACAGGATGGACTGGTGCATGTGTCGCACCTTTCCAGCAAATATGTAAGCGATCCCAATGAAATCGTAAAGCTGAATCAAAAAGTAGAGGTGACTGTATTAGAGGTAGATGTTCAGCGCAAGCGGATTTCTTTAAGTATGAAGGAAACCGCTGCTAACACTCCCAAGCCGGCGGCTGCGGGTAACCGGCAGCAGGGTAATGGCGGGGGAAAGGCCAGGAATAATTTTCAGTCGAGCCTGGATGCGCTCCGGAAGAAATTTGCAGATTGAAAATAAAAAAATCAAGAAAATGATGTTAACCCATTATCAGCGTAAAAAAAACATACCGGCATGGAGGTGGTATCTTTTAATGCTGGGCTGGTGCCTGTTGAGTAGTACCGCCTATTCCCAGCAAACACCACCTGAATGGTCAAAACCCTATCCTCCGTTCCGTATTGCAGGCAACTTATATTATGTAGGCACTTATGATCTGGCATGCTATCTCATTACAACCGGTAAAGGAAATATTCTTATTAATACAGGTCTCTCCGGCTCTTTGCCGGTCATTCAAAAGAATATAGAAACACTGGGTTTTAAATGGACAGATCTTAAGATTTTATTGACGACCCAGGTGCACTTTGATCATGTGGGTGCTATGGCGGCGCTTAAAAAATTGACCAGAGCACAACTGATGGCAGATGCGAAAGATGCAGCAGTACTGGCCGATGGCGGCAATTCTGATTATGCGTTCGGCGGGAAGGGCGCTTTATTTGATCCTGTTACTGCAGACCGGTTATTACAGGACGGCGATTCAATTGTTCTGGGCGAGACCTGCTTAACGATGTTACATCATCCCGGCCATACCAAGGGATCCTGCAGTTATCTGTTTACGACCCGTGATGAAAAAAGAACCTACCGGGTACTTATTGCGAATATGCCAACGATTGTCACCGACGAAAAATTGAATGCAGTACCAGGCTACCCCAATATAGCCACCGATTATGCGTATACATTAAAGGCTTTAAAAGAGCTGTCATTTGATCTTTGGCTGGCCTCGCATGCGAGCCAGTTCGATCTTCAGAAAAAGCATCCGCCGTTTAGTCAGTATAATCCTGATGCTTTTGCCGACCGAAAAGGGTATGAGGCACTGGTGAATGAGCTAGACGCAGCGTATCAGCAAAAACTCAAACAGGCTCAATAGGAAGCTCCGGTTAAAGCGTCGGGAGAGCTCATGTTCCGTATGCGGCACCGGCATGTACGCTGGTGTATAAAATAGTAGAAAAGAGCGCCGAGCAGGTAAGCCGCAACATCGCCTGTATCCCGGGTATAGCGGACGGAAAGGGCAGGCATAACGCCCTCAAAAACAACCGACGTATATACCGCAATAAAGAACACGTAGGATAACGGTAAATAATAGTGATCGTTGTGTACGATCCGTTTCCGGATGAGAAAGAGCGCTATATGTGCCATCAGCGGAACTGCGGCAAAGTCGGTCAGGTAACTGTTGAGCCAGGGAATAGGATGATGTATCCAACGGAAGACATGGATCAGGGGCCAGGAACAGCAATAACAGCAAAATAAAAGATCCGGTACTTTTTTCATTGTATACCATTTTTAATTAGAACAATCCGTTCTGGCAGATCCGTATTACAATGCAAATGCCACACCAATCAGTAAAGCGCCGGTTACAATGCCGAGCAGGACGAGGAATACCATAAATGCCATATTCTTTCCCAGCTTTACAAACGGGGTGTCCTGCGGTTTGACCGGCAATAGCTGGTTCCTTAGTTTCCTGTAAAAGGACTGCTTTTGTGCTTGCGGATCATTCATGAATGCTGCTTTAGAACAAATGTACTAAAATTCTCCAAATTAGAACAATTGTTCTAATTTAGCTGTATGGATACAAAAGACCGGATACTGAAGGCGGCGCTGCAGCTTTATAATCAAAAAGGGATCGATGTGGTAACGACCCGGCATATAGCCGCAAGTATTTCCATAAGCCCTGGTAACCTGCATTATCATTTTAAACATACAGATGATATTATCACGGCGCTTTATGCCCGGCTTGCGGCCGGCTTTGATCAGGAAATGAAGAAGATCGGCTCAGGCGGTCATATAGATATGGACCGCATCCTTGACCTGGCTGCCTGCTCTTTTAAGCTGATGGATCATTACCGGTTCATTTTCCTGCATTTTGTTGAAATCGCGGCAAGGATCCCGGCCATCGGGGCAAATTACAGACAATTAATGGCAGGGAGAACAAAGGAGTTTGTAAAGCTCTTCCGGCAACTTGTACGGAATGGCACTTTTCGTGCGGATCTGAAAAGTACGGTTTGGCCGGCATTGGTAAAACAGCTTTTTATTGTAGCCGATTTCTGGCTGTCTCACAATGAGCTGACCAGCCGGCTCAGGGGAAGGGAGGCTGAACTTGCCTACCGGGATACCTTCAAAATGCTGTTTTTGCCTTTTCTGAAGCCGCATTCCGGAACATAGAGGATGATACATAACGAGCTTCTTTTCTATGCCTGGTTCCCTGTCAATATGCGCTGGGAACATTCGTGGCTGCTAAAGAATCCGCTCCGGGTACTGTTGTATGCTACTGGTAAACCTTTTCCCTTTATTTTTGTATATTATTCAAATAAATTCTATGACTGAAGCTATAGCAGCAGAAAGAGTAAAGTGTTTAATTATAGGCTCAGGCCCGGCCGGTTATACGGCGGCAGTTTATGCGTCCCGTGCTAACCTGAATCCTGTTTTATACCAGGGGATCCAGCCAGGCGGTCAGTTGACCATTACCACCGAAGTAGAGAATTACCCGGGTTATCCTGATGGAGTGCAGGGCCCCGAGATGATGATCGATTTTGAAAAGCAAGCCAAAAGGATGGGGGCCGATATCCGGTTTGGTATTGCTACAAAAGTGGATTTTTCCGGTCAACCTCATAAAGTATGGATTGATGATGAAAAACTGGTTGAAGCGGATGCGGTGATCATTTCCACCGGCGCCTCAGCAAAATGGCTGGGGTTATCCAGTGAGGAACGTCTGAATGGATTTGGAGTAAGCGCCTGTGCTGTATGCGATGGTTTCTTTTTCAGGGGCAAAGAGGTGGCTATTGTAGGAGCAGGGGATACTGCAGCGGAAGAGGCGCTCTATCTTTCAAAATTATGTACTACAGTACACATGCTTGTACGGAAGGATGCCATGCGCGCCAGTAAGGTGATGCAGGACCGTGTACTTAACACTCCGAATATTAAGGTCTATTTTAATACAGAAACAGAAGAAGTATTGGGCGATAAAACGGTTAACGGGGTCCGGGTAACCAATAATAAGACCGGCGCAACACAGGATATCGCTGTAAGCGGATTTTTTGTGGCCATTGGCCATGAGCCCAACTCTGCTATTTTTAAGGAGTTCCTGGATATGGATGAAGCAGGATATATCAAGACCGTCCCCGGCACCTCCAAAACCAATATCGAAGGCGTTTTTGCGGCTGGTGATGTGCAGGATAAGATCTACCGCCAGGCGGTGACTGCCGCAGGAAGTGGCTGTATGGCTGCTTTAGATGCAGAGCGCTATCTGGGTGAAAAAGGAATCCACTGATCGATCTTATGGCACAGCTAATTACCATCCGTCTGGAGCAGCTCCGTTTTTTTGCTTATCATGGTCTTTATGAAGAGGAAAAAACGACAGGAAATGAATTTGAGATGGACCTGGAAATTTCTTTTCCAAAGGAAGATGGGATTATTACTGCGATTACGGAAACACTGGATTATGCCGCCGTTTACCAGCTGATAAAGGAAGAAATGCAGCAACCGCGGGAACTGCTGGAAACCTTTTTAACAGAACTGGCTGAAAAATTAAAGGACCGGTTTAACTTTATAACGTATATAAAAATCAAGCTATATAAACTCACCGTGCCCATTACTCATTTTTCGGGAAAAATTGGCGTTGAGCTTGAGAAAAAATTTGAATAGCAGCCTGTCGTATCCGGGTATCAGGAAAGAAGCACGCTAAATTTACTTCCCGGTCAATTTATACAAAACAGCTCTGAACCGGTACCGGATTCTGAAAACATCCGTATAGCGCTTTTTCGCTAAAATAAACAAGCAGACAGCCGTTAGCGGGCTGCAAGATCATCCTCGCCAAAAGCCAGCGGTAACAGGTCCTTTACGGAGTCAATAATGTAAACAGGTCCTTCCATACCTGCTAACAGCAAACGAATGGGCTTGCCCGAACGGGTTTCATATTCGGATAAGGCCTGCCGGCACATACCGCAGGGTGAAATGGGATGATTACTGGTGCCATTGAGCGAATGATAAGAAACGGCAAGGGTAGTGATGGGCTCTTCTGCATACTGTGTGCCAACAGTGGCCAGTAAGGCACGTTCTGCGCAGATCCCTACAGGATAGGAAGCGTTTTCCTGGTTGGTTCCGACC
>DASVMC010000555.1:0-3411 GCA_036384555.1 Niabella sp.
TCTGCAGGGGTTAATGATGATGGGGCTTTACCTGCTGGGGGTTGTTTTTGCATTACTGGTCGCCTATATTGCCAAGTTCTTTATCAGAAGTAAAGAAAAAAGCTACTTTATCCTGGAGCTGCCCACTTACCGCACCCCCAGGTGGAAAAATGCACTGGAGACAATGATTGAAAAGGCCAAGATCTTTGTATTGCAGGCAGGAAGGATCATTATGATTATCAGTGTTATTCTTTGGTTCCTCAGCTCCTTTGGGCCCAGGCAAAGAATGCACGCCGCTCAGCAGCAATATGAAACGGCTATTGCACAGCCGGGAGCCGATACCACTGCTGCAGACGAAACGCTGGCAGCAGCAAAACTGGAGAATTCCTATGCAGGTATAATGGGTAAAACTATTGAACCGGTTATTCGTCCGCTGGGGTATGACTGGAAGATAGGCATTGCATTAGTAACCTCTTTTGCCGCACGGGAAGTATTTGTAGGTACAATGGCCACCATTTACAGTGTACAGGATGATAAAGGCGAAAACCTTGCCTTGCGCGAAAAAATGGAACGCGCAACCTTTCCTGATGGCACCAAAGTATTTACCACCGCCACCGGAGTGTCGTTACTTATTTTTTATGTATTTGCCATGCTTTGCATGAGCACGCTTGCCATTGTAAAAAGGGAAACCGCATCCTGGAAATGGCCTCTGATCCAGCTGGCTTACATGACCGGACTGGCTTACCTGCTCAGCTTTATCGTTTACCAGTTATTAAAATAATTCTTTACAGAAAGAGCGCTAAGGATCCTGTCCTTAATGCGCTTCCTTATAGTTGGTAACTACATTGTCTTTTTCCAGAGAAGCCGCCTGTTCTGACACTTTCCAGGTTATTTTCCCGTTGGTATAGGTAACGGCATCGTCTTTTTTTGCATCCTTCATTAGCTTAACTGTAGTGCCGTTAATATTCAGCTCTGCAACACCCATATCGCCAGAATCATGATACACGGCTGTAACTACCGCTCCTTTATCATTGACGTATTTCTTTGCATCCTTATTGACAACGGCTGTACTGTCAGAATAAGGAGTGCCGGCTTTGGTACTGTCTACCTGCCCCGTTACAGGCCAGTTGGCAGGAAATTCCTGAACCGTATTAGCACTTCCCGTATCCTGTAAGGCAGCCCCGGACGGAGCACCACCGTTACAGGCCATCATTGCAAAAGCAATGCATCCGCTTAAAATAACTCCGTTTCGTTTTTTCATATCCTTATTTTTTAATTAAAAAGCTGTTTTTATTCAAACAGTTACAAGAATCATTCCTTTATTAATGCAGGATTATTCCGTAAAACTTACAGTACTTTTGGCCTTAAATTCTTTTAAATGAAAGTGGTATTTTTTTCCCTGTCTCTTTTATTCCTCATTGCCTGTGGCGACAATAAAAACGGTTCCGCCACGGCAGATGACGGGCCTAAAACACAGACAGACAGTCTTTTGCAGGAAGTGCTGGACAGTCATGACATTGTAATGCCCAAAATGAAAAAACTGGAGCGGCAGATGAAAGCATCCCAGGCAGCCGTTGATTCTTTAAATCAGCTGCCCGCAGGCAAGCAGAATGTTGCGTTAAAAGTAAAAATGCAGGCCCTGTATACGGATCTCAGTAATGCCGACAAAGCCATGAATGAGTGGATGAGCGGCTTCCAGTATGATTCCCTGAAAAATGATGAAGCAGCACGTATAAAATACCTGCAGGACCAAAAGGCAAAAGTAAACGAGGTCAAGAACCAGGTTTTAAGCACTATTGAAAAAGCAGACAGTATCCTGGAAAAATAATTAAAAGAGCGGTTGTATTAAAAGTCGGGTAGGGTGTCCTACTGAGCCCGCCGAAATAGTGACAACCAAAGTAATTGCTTTCCTTTGTCAAGCCCGTCCGACCAGCACGGGCGGGCTCAGGCTGACAGCTCTTTTGAGACGGCTGCTTTTTTAATCCAAAGCTTCTTCCTCTTCCCGTTGCCGCGTCAGTACTTTGTCTATTTGCGCGCTGAGGGCATTGGAAATATCATCAACAGATCCTTCACCGGGCACCGTCTTAAATTTATGTTGCGCCTTATAATGGTCCGCAACCGGAGTGGTTTCTTCTTTATAAACAGCAAAGCGTTTGCGGATCACTTCTTCGCTGGTGTCGTCTGAGCGGCCGGAGGTTTTGCCTCTTTCCAAAAGCCGTTTCACCAGCTCTTCCTCAGATACATCCAGCGCCAGCACGCTATGTATCGCTGTTTTTTTCAGATGCAGTAATTTATCCAATGCTTTCGCCTGGTTGGCAGTGCGCGGAAACCCGTCAAACAAAAAGCCTTTCGCATCTTTATGCAGTTCAAGGCTGTTATCAATCATACCAATTACCACTTCATCGGGTACCAGCTGTCCCTTATCCATAAAATTTTTAGCCTCGATGCCCAGGGGTGTCTTTTCAGCTATTTCTGAGCGTAATAAATTACCGGTTGACAAATGCACCAACCCGTATTTTTCCACCAGGCGGTCAGACTGTGTTCCCTTTCCGCTACCCGGGGGGCCAAATAATATTAAATTAAACATTTAAGCTTTTCTTTTAAAGTGTCGACAACAAATATAACAAAGCCTGGTCAAAAACGGGTCATTTACAGTCGTTTATTAAAATTTATTTAAAGAAGAAAACAAAACGAACAACAACCTTATGTGGTGTATCTTTGTTACTATAGTGCTAGTTCATGAAGTACTTCATTATCATATTGCTCACTATCAGCTGTTTATTTCAACAGTGCGGCTATGCTCAATCTGATCATCCTCTAAAAACAGATTCATTAAAAATGGAAAAAAATAATAACCCGGTCTATTCCCGTACAGATAGCTCAAAAATCAATTTGCCGGAAGAAGAATGGAAAAAACTCCTTTCTCCTGAAGTGTATTATATCGCCCGGGAAAAAGGAACAGAGCGGCCCTGGACCAGTAAGTACGAACACTCTAAAGAAATAGGCACCTATTATTGTGCTGCCTGCGGAAATCCATTATTTAAGAGCGACACTAAATTTGAAAGCGGGTGCGGCTGGCCAAGTTTTTACGAGCCCATAAGCAAAACCAGCGTCATTTACCTGGAAGACAAGAGTCACGGAATGGTACGCACAGAAGTGGAATGCGGGCGCTGCCATGCGCATTTAGGTCATGTATTCAATGACGGGCCACCCCCTACAGGCTTACGCTATTGCATAAACGGGGTCATTCTTGACTTTGAAAAAGCACAGAAAGCGGAAGCGCAGTACAACAAAAAATAGCCTCCGGCAATGCAGTAACCGGAGCCAATGGTCGTTGATGGTAATTGTCAGCTCCTGACGATATAACATTTTGTTAGTGTATTTTTTATTTTCCATAGCAGGAAATTGGAAATACCGGCGTCAATTATAGAA
>DASVMC010000556.1:0-2323 GCA_036384555.1 Niabella sp.
TACTCTTTATTTTTACCGGCCATCGTTCTTAAGGCACCGGTAACAATCGACCGCAAGACCAAAGAAGGCGGGGCCCATTTATCCGGAGCCACCTGTCTGCTGATCAGTTTTGCAAACTGGTTTTTATATACCGGACTGGTGAGCATCCAGCGCATCAGCGTTCTGGCTACAAAAGGAGGCGGGGTAGTAAACAATTCCCGCTTCAGGCGCTCCAGGGTACTTTTAAACATAGGGGCAGCGATCTTATAGATCTCAGTCTCGTATTGCGCTAATAAAGCATCCCATTCTCCTTTTTTATGATACCAGTCTATTAAATATCCAGACAGCAGCTTTGCTCCCAGCAGTGCATCATAAATACCCTGCGCATCATAGGAATCTTTTTGGTGATAAGCATCCCCTACCAGTACCCATCCCGGACCAGCTGCTTTCCGGAAAAGATTGGGAACATTTTTGATACCTTTAAGCGGGGTGATCATCCGGGCGTTTTTTAACCGCTCCTTTATTGATGGAAAACTACTTATGACTTGATGGTACCAGGCATCTGCGCCTTCATTTGCCTTAAAGTAATCGTGCCTACATTGCGCTAATATGCCCGTTGTATGCGCACCGGCAGGCATCACAATAGCACTGAACCCATTACAACCGGAATGGATCTGCACCCATTCCTCTCCATCCACTTTATAAGGTGCTACATGCTCCCAGTAAGCATAGTATACGGTAGTGACCAGCTTTTTTTCCTCCTCAATCACCGGAGCCTTCATTTTTCGCACAACAATACTGTTCCGGCCATCTGCACCTATCACTGCTTTGGCAGAAAACTGTATATTTCCCATTCCTTTTTTCGTACCTGAAACAATTTTTACGGTGTCTTTTTCATCACAACTTATATCGGTAACAGAAAAATGATCGATTGCCGTAATATTCTGAAACTGTTGCAAATGATTCCAAAGCGCGTTATCCAGCAGTTCGCGCCGGATCCCATATAAATAATTGCGCCCGCCCACTTCAGGCATTGTTACAAAGGTTTTGAAATAAGCGGCCATTTCCAGTACAGCACCGGCCAGCTTTGGGTTGCCGGTCGCATATTGAGTTTCCGGAATACCAATTTCGTCCATCAGCTGCATACCGCTTGCCAGGAATAATGAACAGGAAACTACGGTGCGTTCCGGTAAAGCATCCCTTTCCAACACCAGAATACGCATGCCAGATACTGCTAAACGGGCCGCCAGTGAACACCCCGCGGGGCCGCCACCAACAATAATCACGTCATAATTATTTGCCTCCATTATTGCATCGCTTTCAATAAAAATACGCTTTTAAAAGGTGAATTGCAGCCAAAAAAAAGCCCCGCTAAAATTAGCAGGGCTTCAAACAAACATTACGTGAACTTATAAATCGATCGACCCCAGTACTTTCTTCGAAAAGTGATTCAGGGCCTCTGATTCGCGCATGCCATTTTTTACCAGCTCGTGCACTTCAATAGCGCCGCACAGATTCGTGATCAGCTCCCCGGCTACATTGATCTCCTCCTCTTTTACATTCATCTCGCAGAACGCCTCCAGTACCTCCACCGTCGCCTGTAATTTTTCGGCCGGTGCTGCCTGGTATAGTTTTCTAATTATGGGTAATTTCATTCGAATATTTTTTATTGTCTTTTAATGGCCGAATGGAACTTATCAGGATCAAAATTTTCATTTTCCCCTCAACAAATGAAAATTTTTATACAAACGTTTCATTAAAAAGTTCATTTAACGATGCAGCCTGGTTGGTTTGCACCTGGTTTATCAATTGGCCGTTTTTAAATGCCGCAAAAGTGGGCAGGTTATCAACCTTTGCCAGTTTCCTCGATTCAGGGAATTTTTCAGCATCCACATAAAAGAAAGCCACGGTATCATTTTCAGTTGCCAGTTTTTTAAACTTAGGCTTCATGATCCGGCAATTGCCGCACCAGCCCGCGCCATACTGCACCATTACTGTCTGGTTATCGGCCACTAACTGTTGTAAATTATCTTCGTTTATTTCTGTATACATACTATTCCTTCTTTTAATTTTCACTAAAATAAGCAGCAACGCCTTCACGGTCGGCATTCATTGCTTTTTTACCTTCCTCCCAGTTTGCAGGGCAAACTTCTCCATGTTGCTGAACATGGGTGTAGGCATCAATTAAACGCAGGTATTCCTGAACATTCCTTCCTAAAGGCATGTCGTTTACGCTTTCATGGAATACTTTCCCTGCTTCATCAATAAGGTAAGTAGCACGGTAAGAAACATTAGAACCACTTAATTTCACTTCACCGGTTTCCTCACTCACTTCATAATCTGC
>DASVMC010000557.1:0-3730 GCA_036384555.1 Niabella sp.
AAAACGGGCCTTTGTATAGGTTATACGCACATTCAGAAAAGTAAAATCAGAGTAAGCAATTCGGCTACTCCAGCCAAAGGCTCTTTTTAACCGACAGGGAAAAGATACCCGGGAAAGGGGAAATCCGGCCCCAACCAGCAAAATAAAAATAGCCTCAATAACCGTGAAGGTGAAGAACAGCTTTCCAAAGGGAACAGTACAACCCATAATAAAAAAGAAAGGCACAGCGAACGTAAAAATAGCTGAGGCATTCCTTTGGTCCGGGGGCCTTTCCAACGGCTTCTCTATCATGCCTGTTCTTCTTTTCCAAACAGGATCCGCAACTCATCCTTTGCCCTTTCAAGAACCTTTTTCTGAGATGCTGTAAGGTGTGCCCCTGCACGGTTTATATAAAAATTAAGCATGGACATAGCTGATTGAAAAGGCGTCGTTTTCCGATGTGTGCTTTTTACAGCAGACCGTTTTAATGACGCTGCAATTTTCCCGGGGTCTTTTAGCCTGAAAACATTTTGCTCCAGATCCAGTGCATGGCTGGTTGCCGTAACTTTTCATGACCATTTTTGCGGATTCTTTTTTGCTGCTGTCATGTTTTTTTAGTTATGTATTACAAATAGAGAACAGTGACCCAACGGTGTATATACAAAAAACAAAGAGCATACCAGAACACTGGCGATTTCCCGCACAACCTGCCGGAATCCTTTGTGGCTTTCAGCTGGAAGTATTTTCAGCAGGCCACTTGTTCAAACCGTCTTCTAGTTCTTACTTTCCAGGCTCTTAATAAAAGCAATGACCGCCTCTTTTTCTTTTTCAGTTAGCCGGAGCTTTTCTTCGGGAAGCGTTTGATTCGGAAGGTTTATTCCCAGGCCCGCCGCGCCGCCGTTATTATAAAACTCCATTACCTGGTCTAACGTCTGATATACACCATTATGCATATAGGGAGCTGTTTTGGCAATGTTCCGGACGGTAGGGATTTTAAAAGCATATTTATAAGAATCAATGCCGATCACATCATAATAGCCCCGGTCCGGGTCCAGCGTAGAGTCGGTCAGGGATACGGGAACACCCAATACCTCTGTTTCACTTACAACGTACTTAGGGGGTGTCACACCGTTGAACAAAGGCATAAAATGACAGGTGGCACATTTTGCTTTCCCCATAAACAAGTTAAAGCCGCTCAATTCCTGCTCTGACAAAGCCGCTTCATTACCACGCATATATGCGTCAAACCGGCTGTTGAGCCTTGTAAGACTACGCACATAGGAAGCGAGCGCATTTGTCACCTCATCTGGTCCTATCCTCTCTCCGCTCTTTGCGGGAAAGGCCTTTACCGTTAAGGCCTGGTACGATGCGTCCGAAGAAACATGTTTTATGATGTCATCCACTGAACCAGCCATCTCCTGTCGGTTAGTGATCACATCGCGTACCTGATCCTCCAGGGTGAGCGCCTTCATATCATAGAAATAGTTAGACTGCAAAGCAGCATTCAGTAAAGTAGGCACATTCCTTTTTAACAGTTTTGCAGGATCATGAATATCCGCAGGTTTCGCCAGCCCGTCCGTGAACGCCAAATCAGGGCGGTGACAGGAAGCACAACTTCTTGTACCGGTACCGGACAGCGCCACATCATAAAAAAGTTTTTTTCCCAGCTCTACTTTAGCCGCTGTAACGTGGAATTCCGGCCCGGGAGCAAATGCATCAACATTGAATGCACCGGTATCAAATAATGTCTTTGCCTCCTGCCTCAGCATCCGGTTGTATTTAATTCCGGGACCGGGCAGCGCCTCTTCCAATTGAGCAATGCCGGTACTGATCCTATTGGCAAAACGGGTAATAAATATGGCTCTGTCGAAGGAGGCAAAATCAGGATGTTGCTGCAGATATCCGATAGCCGTATCCAGGTCCTGCAGCAAAGATGCACCCCTGTTTTTAGTGCTATAATATGGAAGTATCTCCCGCAGGCTTTTTAAAGCGGCGGATGCCTCTTCCATACTGTTCAGCGAAAGTCCGTTGTCAAACCCGGTAATACCCAAAGTGATGATCCTGAATACCTCTAACTTGGCCGCATCCAGTATTCTCCAGTCGGAAAGCTCATGATCCGCAAAATATGCGATCAGGTATTCCGTATTGGTTATTAAATGCCCCACTTCACTGATCAATTCTTTTTTACGTGCCGTATCATACTCCGGGTATATCAGTTCCTCTACTACCTGCAGCCCCATTGGGTCAATGCCCCGGGCAAGGGAGGGGTCTAACAGATCCGCATTCTCAATTTGCTGTACCGGCGGACCATTTAACCGTTCCGTCAGGTCGGCCGCAAAAAACGCTGACGCCCATTCAAATTTTTTGAACAGTAATCTTGCTCTCAAAAAAGACCGGCGTACACCTAGCGTGTCCACCTCCTTTTTACTGACCTCCACAAGGAAGGTATCTTTTACATAATTGCGGAAGGATACGATCTGGCTGTAGACCTTTTGCTGTGTTTCCCGTTCACGCTGCCCGGGTTTCGTTAGATCTGTATGCTTGTAAAAAGGAGTAAAGCTTGCAATAAACAGCCCCGTAAACACAATGGCCACTATTCCCATTTTTTTATGCATAACACATCTCCCCCACTGTCAGCAGTGGTTATTTAAATATCAGCGCATTCCTGAACGGACTTGCATTTTTATCCCGTTCGGCCAGCGGTGCTGTGCCCCATCTGTGCGCAATAAAAGAAAGAATGCTGACTGTTTCGTATTGCGTATGATCTACATACCCTTTCTTTGCAAACGGTCCAATAACAATTGCGGGAATGCGGCTCCCGGGACCCCATCTGTCTATAACCGGAGGGGCCACATGATCAAAATAGCCGCCAAACTCATCGTAGGTCAGGATAACCAGGGCATCCTTCGCATTAGGCCCTTCCAGCACAGCATTGATCAGTTTTACAGCCAGCTGTTCTGAGGAGTAGACATCAGAGCTGCCCGGATGTTCGTCATTACCGCCGCCGGGTTTCACAAAAGAAACGCTGGGAAGCGTACCTTCTTTTGCCGCTTTAAGAAAATCATTTTGATCCTTCATATGTTTCCGTCCTTCTGTTCCTTCTTCGTAATTGGCAAAATACAGGAAGGGCTCATGGTTATATGCAAAATTATTTTTTCTTCCTGCCACCGCATCATCCCATCCTTCCGAATACCAGGTCCAGGATACTCCTTTTTCAGTCAGCCGGTCACCAATAGTAGGCATCGTCTGAGAAGGCAGCAAGGCAGTGGTATCTGATTTAGGAGGATACGGTTTATTACGGGAAAGAACATGATTGACCGCATAGCCATCAGGTGTAACAATACCATCTTTTATCATTTTGCCATTGCCATCTATTTTAGCGATCAATGATTCAGGCGCATTTTTCCAGACCGGTACAGCAGCAGAAATCAGATACACGTGGTTAAAATAGGAACCGCCAAAGACGCTCTGAAAGAAGTTGTCACACAACGTATATGTTTGGGCCAGCGGATACAAAGGCAGCTTACT
Source organism: Niabella sp. (assembly GCA_036384555.1). GTDB lineage: Bacteria > Bacteroidota > Bacteroidia > Chitinophagales > Chitinophagaceae > Niabella. The sequence goes on from DASVMC010000557.1 coordinate 3,508, forward strand.
GGTGGTATAATAGCCCATTGCCAGTCCTTTGGAATCATTATACGCGGCAAACTGGTTCATCTTTCCCCCGTTGATCTGTAACTGGTTGTGAAAAAAGCGGTGCGTAACATCCGGCGTTTTCTTATCAGAAGGAACATACTGGTCTATATTGAACAGCTGATTAGGCAGATTGGTTGGAAAAGAATTATTCCGGGGAATTTCAGGAAGGTATTTATAAGGCCTT
>DASVMC010000558.1:0-2856 GCA_036384555.1 Niabella sp.
AAATAGTGCTGGAAGGCAGCAAAATTCCGTTTACAGGAATATATTCTTTGAACGGTGCCTTTGTTACCTCGCTGATCGTAATACGCTCCGTATCCACATTCAGTTTGCTTTTACCGCCTGCCATTACAATACTGAATATGATCAGCAATGCCAGAGCAGTAATGCCGGCTATCGTCCAGATCCTTTTTTTATTCCAAAATTTTTTTTCAATAACTCTGTCCACGATTGGTCTTTTTATTATTTGATACCGTACTGAATGTCAAATCTGCCAGAAGCTTTATTACCACTGAATGTTACCGTATAAGTTTGGTTAGAAGGCAGTAACAGGTCGTTACTCAGCTGCTGGTCAATCTGTTGTTCTACCAACACCTGATCACCGTTACTGATCAGCATCTTTAAAGACCCTGATCGCTTCTCTACTTTATAAGAAACATATCCCTGTCCTTCTCCTTTCAGGTCCATCCTGAATTTTTGCCTTCCCGTCAGGTTGCTAAACCCTGCATAATTATGCCCCGGTGCATCTGATCCCTGCCATGTGTTTGCCGTTTTCCCTATATACCTGCTGCAGGCACTCATACAAAAAACAAAAACAGCCCAGGCAACAAGTTCCTTTATCCTCATTCTATTCTGTTGTAGCTGTTAAAAATCCCTTAACAATATGCCAATCTAACAATATAATCATAATCAACATATTACAATATCAAATACTCCTTTTTTCGTCCGCTACCGCACAGGAACTGTCCGGTTTTGATACAGTTAAAGAAAGTAGTTATGTGCAGCCGGAAGACAGTTATCAGGTACCTGTAATGGCAGGTTGTTCTTGTATTCACAAAGCCTGCAATTATTTCCGGCATAAAATTTTAAAAAAAGGAGCAATCAAGACTAATCGCTCCGTGAATTATACATGAGAAATATTTCGGATTGGCTTAATGGCGGTTACAGATCTCCTCTGTTATAAACGCGCTTTTTAATGATGTCGCCATTGGAATCTACAGCAACATTAAAGATCTTTTTATCATCCCGGAGAATGAGATAATAAGATACTTCATTATTTTTCGTATATTCTGTTACCCCAACGATCTCTTTATTTTTAAACGCCTTCTTTACAGCATAACGGATGTTTACCGGAAGGTTCTCTTCCTGATAATAGCGAAGCAGGGATACCAGTTTGCCGTTATCGTTAATCACAGCCCGCATCTGGATCCTGTTCATTTTAAAGCTGGCTTCGTTTTGTTGGTCTACGGTTTTCCAGCTTACGTCAGAAGCTTCTGCAAAAACCTGGTGAAATGTTTCCAGCGCTTTTTCGCTGACTGCCGGTTCCTCATTTGCGGCGCTTACAGTAACTGCTATAAAAACAGCTATCATGAGTAATAATTTTTTCATTGCTATAAGATTTAAAGTTTTAAAATTTTTATTTGCTGAAATACTACATTGAAATGCCGTGCCACAAAAACAAATGATTCATTCACAAATAGTTACAATTTTGAATCTAAAAAAAGCTGCTTAAAAACGGACACTGTTTGTCTGTTTTTGATACACTTGTAAAAAAGTGATCCGGATAATTTGTTTTCCCATATTCTCTGTGCATTTTTGTGATCAGTTATGCTTTTAAAAGACGCTTCTATATTAATTGTCGATGACGATCCTGATGTATTAACGGCCGCCCGCCTGCTGCTGAAATCACAGGCAAAAGACGTAATGACCGAAAAAAATCCGGAGAACCTTCGTTCTCTTTTTTCCAAGAAGGATTTTGACCTGGTGCTGATGGATATGAATTTCAACAGTACGATCAATACGGGAAATGAGGGTTTATACTGGCTGCGAAAAATAAGAGAGCTGGGATCCAAGGCCGCTATTATTATGATCACTGCCTACGGGGATATTGATCTTGCAGTACGGTCATTAAAAGAGGGCGCGTCTGATTTTATGCTGAAGCCCTGGCAGAACGATCAGCTCATCCAGAACATCAAAGAATTGCTGAAAAAACGGGCTGTAAAATCAGTACAGCACATCAATACCACTGACAGCGGGTTATTAGGACAATCAGAAGCGATACAGGATGTACTGAAAAAAATAGAAAAGATAGCCCCTACAGATGCCAACATCCTGATCCTGGGTGAGAATGGAACGGGTAAGGATCTTGCGGCACATGCCATACATCAGCAGTCGTTAAGAACTGGCAAAGCCTTTATTAAAACGGACGTAGGCTCTTTAACAGAAAGTCTTTTTGAAAGCGAATTGTTCGGGCATACCAAAGGCGCGTTCACCGATGCCCGTGAAGAACGTATCGGACGTTTTGAAGCCGCGAACGGAGGTACGCTGTTCCTGGATGAAATTGGTAATATTACGCTGCATCAGCAGGCACGTCTGCTGACTGTATTACAGAACAGGCAGGTGACCAAACTGGGGGCTCATCAGCCCGTTCCTATCAATATCCGTCTGATCTGTGCAACCAATGTTCCCCTGGATGAACTGGCCAATGAAAAACGCTTCCGGAAAGATCTTATCTACCGTATTAATACAGTTGAAATCGTATTGCCACCACTGAGAAAGAGAGCAGGTGACATTGAGCTGCTGGCCCGGCACTTTGTAAAACAATACGGTGAAAAATATTTTAAACCAGGACTGGGGCTGGACAAAAAAACGATTGAAAAGTTGAACCTGTATCATTTCCCGGGCAACGTACGGGAATTACAGTACGCTATTGAACGGGCTGTTATTATGAGTGATGGCGAAAGTATACAGCCTGCGGATATTGTTTTTTCTCCCATTGAGACCCGGGGTGCTGAAATAACAAAAACACCCGACTCTATTAATCTTAATACCCTGGAAAAAAATGCCATCCTGCTTGCTATT
>DASVMC010000559.1:0-4473 GCA_036384555.1 Niabella sp.
AGAAATAGCTTTCCCAAAAACGGTGTCTATACAATAAAAATCATACTATGGACACCGGGTTATGACGATTACGGCAACCGCAGTTTTGAACTGGAGAAAAATACCGTTGCAATTGGCGAATTTGATTATGATTTTAACGCGAAAGATGCAGGTGCTCTTACAGCCAATGCAAAAAGGCGTTACGAAACGCTAGAAAAAAATGAAAAGATGAAAACCAAACTCACCAAACTACCCGATTGGTGGAGTGCTTCTTTTACACCTGGCGATGCTTTTCTGAAGCCAGCCACGCTAACCCCGATGATTAAAGCATACATCGGTAAATGGAACTTAACTTATATCAGCCACAGAGTTCGCCAATACAATGGCACAGCTGGTTGGACCCTATTTAAAGACAATATTGGCTTGCCGGTATCGCGCAGGGCAAATCCAGAAATACACGTTTTGTATAAAGACGCTGATGGCGCCTGCCATATTGGTGTTTATTCGATTGACGAAGATTATGCAGGCGGAGGCACCTGGGGTTCGCCTTATATGCGCGGATACTGGGCTGATGAATTTATTGACTGCAGCGCCATTAAATAAAATTTTCAAAAAGCGATATATGAAGCACCCTGTTTTTCTATCTGCAATACTTTTAATGCTGGTTGCAGCTGCCTGTAAAAAAAATGCAGAAACAACTTCTAAACCCGATTGCCGTATCATTAAGATGACTGCCGGCCAGGATTTTTCAAAAGTATTCAGCTATGACGAAGCCGGCAGGCTGCTGTCGGTAGAGGATGAGCAAGGAGATGTAACAACTTTCGCATATAGCGGTGATTCCGTTATAAGTAAGGGCTTCAGCAAATCGGTATATGTCCTTAACGGCAACGGCTTACCTGTCTCTAAAAGAACAGAATACCCTAATGGCGGCTGGCAGGAGTTTACCTATCAATACAATGGCACAGCAATCATCAAGGCAAGCGAAACAGGCGGTGGCGGCTATGGCAGCTCCACCCGCACGTATAACTGGCAGAACGGAAATTTACAGTCTGAGCACAGGCAGGGAGCTGCTTATAGTAATGACACGGAATATGAATATTATACCGATAAACCTTATCGTATTGGCGATGCACAGTCATGGGATTTTTTGGAAGACGGGGTGCAAATCATCCGTAATAAAAATCTGATAAAAAAAATAACAGCAACCTATACGGATGAATACGGCCCAGAAAAAACTGAAAAAAGCTACAGCTATGCTTTTGACGATGATGGAAAGATTACCTCCATGACCGTAACAGATCATATCAATAATGATTTATCGCTCACATATACCTATGAATACGAATGTCTTTAATCCAACAAAATGACAAAACATGAAACATCTTCTGATACTTAGTTTGGCCTTGCTGTTATTTGCCGCCGGTTGCAAAAAAGACCGCAATGAAAAAACAGCACAAACATCCGCCTGCCGCATCAGCAGGCTGGTTGCTCCCGATGGTAAAGAAATTAAAATTACTTACAATGCCGATGGCAGCTACCAGGCAATTGACAATGAGCAAAATGACGAAGTCCTTACACCTATTTACAGCAGCGGATCTGTGGTCATAACAACTGTAAGTGAAAGTACCGGCAAGGTAACCAGGAAGACAACCGTTTTGCTCAATAGTTCAGGAATGGCTTATGGAGTAAAATATGAATACTATAATTCGGCCGGCACCATTACAGGTACCAATAATTATGTATACGAATATAACGGTACCGAGTTAGCAAAATCTACTGCTTCTTATTTTAATGGCACAACAACTACAAACACTACGGAAACATTTGGCTGGACGGATGGCAATCTAACATCTACTGTTACAAATACTGGTGTATCCATTTATGAATACTATACAGGAAAGCCTGCCCAGCTAGGAGATGTGCTTTCTATTTCTTCCGTCATGCTCAACGGCTTTGACATAAACCTCATCATAAAAAATAAGAACCTGCTGAAAAGCCTGAGCGGAACAGAGGTTGGCTATACTTTCGACACAGAGGGCAGGATTAATACGATATCCTACAACGGCGAGCTACAGTTTAACATAGAATATGAATGTAATTAAAATCAATCCTAAAACAAAACAAATGAAAACAATATTATCCCTGCTGGCAATAGCGTTGTATACGCTTCTGGTTTCATGCGGCAGCAATAGCAGCGATATCCAGTCCATGATTGATAAATATTGCGAGCTCAATACAAAAGAACATAATGCCACAGCAGGCGCGGAAAAAGAAGCCGCGACAGCAGAAAAGAAAAAATATGAAAAAGAAGTGGACGGCACCTATTTTAAAGAATATGAAACCTATCAACGCATTTTAAAAGGAATGAAAAAATGCGATGAAATGATCGGGGGCGATGAACCGTTAGGCGTGGCAGCCACAAATGATACTGCTACCGACTTATCCGGCGCCTATGGCGATGCCGTTGCAGCGGCTAATAAGTATTGCTCGCTTATAGATAAATCTATTGCAGCTGCCCATAACGGAACAGACGCTAAGTTGAAAAAGATTGTGGCCGCCAAATTGATGTTTGAGCATAATATGGAAGACAGTTATAAAGACAACACGGAAAGGCGCGACTCTATTTTAAACCTGATAAAACCCTGTTTGGAAAAAGAGGTAAAAGCCCGCTATCAATAAATGAATTTTAAAAAGACCTTGTTATTATTAGTTCAATGTACAGGTATTAACCTGGGTATGCTGGTAGTGGCTGCAATGATCGACCTGGTACTTTTGTCATCTTTTTGGTTGTTGAGCGTTGCCTGCTTTGCTGTTAGCGGAATCTTTTCAGCCGTTTTCTGTTTTAGCATTGCAACGGATAAAATTGAAGATGCGGCAAAAAAGAAACTAGCAATTAAAATAGTAATGCTATGGCTAACGGTTACGTGTATAGTAATATTTGCGCTGATCGGGCCGCTCAGCACATCCGAATACCGTTTGCCCGTACAGGCTTTTGCGGTTTCAGAATTGGGCTTCGCTTTTTTCTTATGGAGGTTCCGGCTTTTTTGATAGCTCATATAAATATGATAAAAGATATGAAACATTAACGCCAGATTTTTTAAAAAATGAAATGGAAACTGATTAAAATATCGCTGCCGTTTGTTTTTATACTGCTCTTGTTTGAGCGCCGGGCACAAGCGCAATGCCGCATTGTTAAGATGGTTAGCGATAGCGGTAAAACATTACAATTTACTTACGATACTGCAGGCAGGGTAAGTAAAATTACAGAAACAGGCGGGCGCATTGCCTGTTTCGATTATGCGAACAATATAGTAGTGGCCACGGAAACCCTGCGCGACTCTATTGTCTACAAACGTATCATTACGCTCGCGGCTGATGGCATGATGATCAATTTATTTGAAGAAAGTTATCCCGACGGATCGCCCCAGTGGTCTTATACTTCCTATAGCTATCATGGAAAGGAATTAACAGGAACCACTACCATTACGTCCAAGCAGGCAACGCCTTCGCAGACAAGTATCCTGTGGAGCAATGGCAATTTTATCAGTGAACAAACAACCGATGCGCCTGCCGCCAACCTGTTTACCTATTATACAGATCAGGCAATGCAGCCTGGCGATTTTTGGCATATCAATCTTTTAGCCACCCTGGGTATGGGCGACCGGCTGTACCGGAATAAAAACCTCTTAAAAAGCATACAGACTGAAAATGGCACGGTGCTGTTGAGCTATCAGTATGATACGGAGGGAAAAATTAGTTCCATGACGAAGACTACCGATAACAGCGCTATAATATGGCAATACGAATATGAATGTAAGTAAAAACAAAACCGGTATCAATGCTGTCCACTAAAATTGGATAATAATGAAAAAAATAAGCCTCATGTTTTGGGTATGCATAGCTTTACTTACTACACAATGTAGTAAAAAGGACCCGCAGGACCGCACCAGCACTATACCCGTTTCGGGAGTTTCGCTTAATAAAAAAAGTTTGAGCTTAACGATCGGCGGTACAGAAACGCTAACGGCTACCATATTGCCGGATAATGCTGCTGATAAATCCGTAACATGGAAAAGCAGCAATACTACTGTTGCGACCGTAGATGCTAACGGAAAGATTGCAGCAGTAACAGCCGGAAGCGCAACCATTACGGTTACCACAACGGACAATCATAAATCGGCTACTTGTGCAGTGACCGTTGCATCAACGAACGCCAATATAGCGGTGACCGGAGTGAATCTCAATCATTACTCCTTATCTCTTAATGATGCTGACCTGAATGATGTTGGAAGGCTGATTGCAACCATTGCCCCCGAAAATGCCAGCAACAAAGTCGTAACATGGACCAACAGCAACCCCGATATTGCGACTTTGGACGAATACGGAAACGTGTATGCAAGGAAATTGGGCACTACTGAAATTACCGAAACCACGGCGGATGGAAATAAAAAAGCAACCTGTAAGGTTGATGTGACGGCCTGGGGAACTATACCG
>DASVMC010000560.1:0-2586 GCA_036384555.1 Niabella sp.
TGAGCAAGATGTGCCGAATTGCGTTGCGCATGTCCATACATATTTTCCACCGTGGCTATAGCTCCCAGGGCCATGGCGGCTTTCAGCTCTTCAGGACTAACATTACTGACGCCTACATGCATTATTTTTCCTTCTTTCTGCATATCGAACATTGTCTGCATCGATGTTTCAAAAGGCACATCACCGCCCGCGAGCACCCTGAAATGAACAAGCTTAAGCTGTTCTAATTTCAGCGTGCGTAAATTATTTTCTATACTGCTCCGCAGATCCTGCGGGCGGTTAAACGGTACCCAGCTTTTATCGGGCTTTCTTGCCCCACCTACTTTAGTGCATATTACCAGGTCTGCAGGATAGGGATATACTGCTTCCGCTATCAGCCGGTTCGTCACATCTTCACCATAATAATCAGCCGTATCTATAAAATTGATACCGCTATCAATACATTGCCTTATTATTTGTAAGGCCTCGGAGCGATTGGCCGGCTCGCCCCATATCCCTTCTCCTGTAAGCCGCATCGTACCGTACCCGAACCGTTTTACCTTCAACGGGTATTTACTGGCTCCTGCAATACTAATTACCTGCGTATTCATGTGATCTTTTCTTTTTTCAGACGCCTGTTCAAAGATTCGTCCTTAGATTCCAATAGTTAAATATACTACGATTTAAAAAATGCTGCTGCAAACTCTTTTGCGAAATCCTTCAGTTTCACTGTTCCCGGCACCGGCTGGTTACGGTAATAGTCCTCATACAATACACCGCCCCTCCGGGCTGCATTCATTTCCACAAAGCCCCGGGCTGTTTTAGGGTTCATACCAGCGGCAACCAGGTTGTTCAATAATTGCGCATCAGTAATCACCTTCCATTCCAGCTCCGGTTTTCCGATCGCATTACCCAAAATTGCTGCCAGCTCATTGGGTGATGCTTCATCACTGGCTATATAACGGACCGTTCTTCCTTCAAAAGGTCTTTCGATCTCTTCAGCTATTACGCGGGCAATATCCAAAGGCGAGACCCACGGCTCCCGTTCATTACCCCCGTAATTTTGAATGATCGCCCCCTGTTTTTGTATAATGGGTATATACGCGAACATATTATAGTAGAACCCAACGGGGCGCATAAATTTAATAGCCACATCATCCGGCAGCTCGTTTAAGATCTTTTCCACATTGTAATGAAACGCTAGAATACCATTGCCGCTTTCCATATGTGCACCAATGCTGCTAAGGTGCACAACCTGTTTGATGCCGGATTGCTGAATGGCTTTCTTATAATTCCTGCCGATTTGTGTATTAGCAGCCCCGAAATCAAGATCCGGATCATAAAAGCTGCCCGCGCCCAGCGCCTCCATAGCATAGACCACATCTGCCCCGGCAAAGGCAGCCGCCAAAAAACCGGCATCTTCCATACTACCGATCGCCGCTGCAGCGCCAAGGGCCTCAATGGCTGCCTGCCGTTCCGGTTTACTGCTGATCACCGTGACGGAATGTCCTTTTTGTATTAAATCCTGTGCTAACGGCTTGCTGATGTGTCCTAATGAACCTGTTACAATAATTTTCATCTTTCTGTTTTTTGATGGTACAAAGATCTATTGTCCACAAAAAACAGGTGTAGCCAAATCTATGATTGTTGTAGTCTAAAATATTTCCCGTCAGAGCTGATCAACAGTTCGCCGGGATTCGCCCGGTAAGCCGTTCCTGTAAGTTCGTGCGATTGCTCTCCTTTCTACCGAAACGAAAATAAAGCCGGGAGCATTTGAATTTTATACTTTTAGCACACCCCGGAATCCCCTGGCAGCATAGTAAGATTCGGCTCCATTGTGATAAGTGAATACATGATCATAGCGCCGGTCGCAAAAGAGCGCTCCACCCAGTTTTCTTACAGCAGCAGGTGTTTGTATCCAGCTGGATGTTTTGAGATCAAAGGGACCCAGTTGTTGCAGCGCGCGGTATTGCTCTTCCGTTAGCAGTTCAATACCCATGGCCTTCGCCATTTCCATAGCACTGTCTGCCGGCTTATGCTCCTTTCTTGATGCCAGTGCCGCACCGTCAAAACAAAGACTTCTGCGGCCCTTGGGGCTTTCCGGAGAGCAGTCAAAAAATAGATATTCATCCGTTTTTTTATCATACCCTACTACATCCGGTTCTCCCCCGGTACGCTCCATTTCCTCCAGCGACCACAGTTTTCCCGGACCGGCCTCCAGCTTTACCTGTACCGCAGCCCATTCAATACCCTTATGCCTGTTTTTATTTTTTTCAAACCGCTTTTTTAACAGATCCAGCAGCGTTGCACTTTGAGAAGCGGGTAGTTGTTGTTTATTATTTTTCATATGCGCCTGATTTATAGAACGACTGTACAAGTGAGGTGTTCTATCCCTGCCTTCGTACCATTTCATTGATCCAGACGGGTGCAAAGGGCGAAGTACAGCCTTTTGATACCGGGTAATTCCTGTAGACACCTAATTTTTCCCCAATTGCCACGGCACGTGCCCGGTATTCCGGGAAGTTGATGCCAATCTGTGCTAACGTGGAATTCATGGTCCATTGCACCTCCGGGGCAGCTTTACCCATTTCCGTCTCTATCCGGTCA
>DASVMC010000561.1:0-2989 GCA_036384555.1 Niabella sp.
TCCCTTTGGGGAAAATATTGTCATAAAAAGCATCCGCCTCTTTTTTACGCTTCTCAAACAATGCCATAAAAGCAGCATCAAACGGAGTTGCTGTTTCATGATTCACCAGTCTGCAATAAACAGAAACCGTTTCTCCGGCACCAACCATCCGCTGAAATACCGGGGCAAAGCGGGTTCCGTGTTTCCGGTCCCTGAGCGCTTCTGTATTTTTCCCGTCAATAATTGCATCATGAAAAGCATCCCTTACAAAAAGATCTTTATTCGGCAGTCCGAACAGCTTTTCCATATTGGTTTCATTATCCGTAAAAAGCAGGTCATCGGCATCCTGGAAATAAAAATAATAATCACCAATACGGTTATGACTGGCCACTACTGTCTGATCATTCTTATAAGCAATATCCGGTATCAGGGTGTTGGATCCGTTGGCCCATCTGTTATAAAACCATAACAGCGGCAATACGGTTATGGGTGCGGGCTCCTTATAAAGATTGGTAATATTGATGCGGATCGCTATATCTGTACTGTTCTCCTTTGCATAGGTAACATGTACATCAAAATACTGCCGGTTATCCAATACGCCGGTATCCAGCAGCTCATACTCGGTATCATTCTTTCCTCTGTTACGGTTCTCCGTTCTTATTTGTTCATAAGGGAATGCCTGTTGCGGATACTTATACAGGTATTCCATATAATAATGCGTCGGCAAATTATCAAGATAGAAATACAGCTCTTTTACATCTTCGCCATGATTGCCTTCATGGTTTCCCAATCCAAACAGGCGTTCTTTCAGGATCGGGTCCTGCCCGTTCCACAGCGCTACAGCAAAACATAAATTCTGAAAGTAATCAGAAATGCCAGCCAGCCCGTCCTCGCCCCATAAATAAGCGCGGCTGTGTGCATGATCAAAAGGAAAGTAATTCCAGGTATCTCCGTTCTGGCTGTAGTCTTCCCGTACCGTACCCCACTGGCGTTCGCTTAGATAAGGTCCCCACTGCTCCAGGGGAATTGTTTTCTTTGCATTTTCTGCTAAACGTTTATGTTCTTCTGTCATTCCACTCTTTTATTAAAATAAAGCATTTCCCTAAAAATAGGTGGTGCAAAATTATCTTTTTCTATTTAAATGAGGTCAGGATCGCCACCTTACATCAGAGCAAACGCATAAATCTGTAAGCGGTCCGGGGTACGAATGAGTAAAATCCGTTTTTTATAGACACCAATAGCGCCATTGGGTGCCTATTCGTGCATTCGTGGCATGGGGAATGAACCCATAGCCCATATCAGTAAAAAATAAATTTTATGCGTCCGCTTTGCTCCTTACATATAATTCAGATAAACATTATAGAGTATCTTCTTATCATAATCTGTAAGGATGGGGGTGGTGTCTGTCTGAACAAAATGCAGTTTAAACGATTTGATCGCATTGACCTGGTTACTGATATCATATCCTATTACCCGCAATGCCAGCAATGCATTAAAATCTGCAGGAGGTTGCTGCATACTGGTAGAATCATACCAGTAGCCGTATCCTGCTGCGGCTAATCGTTTCCAGGGAAAGTAGCTGCTGGGGTCATCTTTCCGGCCGGGCGCAATATCTGCATGGCCGATAAAATTAGCCTGCGGAATACCAAATTTATTTTTCAGGTAGGCCAGTAATTTCAGTACAGATTGTATCTGCGGTTCTGTAAAAGGTTCGTTGCCATTATTATCGATTTCTATGCCAATGCTGCAGGAATTCATATCCGTAATACCGCCCCATTTACTTTTGCCCGCATGCCAGGCCCGCATGTATTCATTCAGCATCTGATAGGTGATCCCATCGCGCCCAACCACAAAATGAGCGCTGACACCCGTACGCGTAATCGAAAAAGTGAACAAGGTCTGCTCTGCGCTGTTTTGGGCAGTATGGTGCAGGATCACAAAATTGGGTTTGCGGGCATCAAAGTTCACAGTGGTGTACCATTGGGAATTAATAGCAGGGTTCTGCGGGTTGGGAACCACCGCCATTTGTTTAAACAGGTTTTCTGTAGATTTATAGTAACTCGGTTTTGCTGAAATCCGCTGAATGCTGTCTGTGATATATTTATAATAAGCCGGTGTACGGTAGGTGGCATTAACATCAACCGCTGCATTGTCTAAGGTGGTCTCCTGTCTTCGTTCCACGGAGGTATTGACCTTCTGTTTTTCCTCTGTTTTTGAGGGTTGCCTGGTTATTTGATCTGGTTTGGTAAATACGGTTTGCTCTGATTGATTACCGGGACGGGGTGTATGCTTTTGGCCGGGAGGCGGATTCGTACCTGATAGTACATTTCTTCGGGCGGGCTGAGAAGTGCCGCAGGAATACAACACTACCATCAACAATGCCATTTTAAATAATGCTTTGCTGCTAAACATTTCTGATCTTTTGTTCAAATAATCTGATTACTATAGCCGTTTCCTTATGTGAAAGTAACGAAAATCGTCGTAAAATAGGCTGCCTGCATTAAAATTGTGTTATAATGAAATTTCTTTTATGATTTTGTTGATGCCTTATTACCTTTAAAGAAAAATTTTATGGCAGCAAGATTTGGCATGGTGGGTTTGGGAACAATGGGCAGAAACCTGGTCCTGAACATTGCTGATCATGGCTTTGAGGTGTGTGGCTATGACCGTGATGAGCAACAACGTAAAACAATGGAAACTGCGGCAGCAGGAAAACCGGTTTCCACGGCAGCATCTTCTGCCGAATTGATCTCAAAACTGGATACTCCAAGAATTATTATGCTCCTGGTACCGGCGGGCAAAATTGTTGACGCGGTGATTGATGAACTGGTGCCGCAGTTACAAAAAGGTGATATTCTTATTGACGGAGGCAACTCTCATTTTATTGATACAGAAAGAAGGTACCATGCCCTGCAGGATTCCGGTATTCATTTTATTGGCATGGGCGTGTCTGGTGGTGAAGATGGTGCGCGTTTTGGCCCCAGCATGATGCCGGGCGGCAATATAGAAA
>DASVMC010000562.1:0-2336 GCA_036384555.1 Niabella sp.
GGTAATTGATGGTATTGATCACAGAAAGCAAAAGCGGCTGCTCATTCTTTGTTCGTATAAAAAAAGAGGCCTGTGCCCACCCGGGTTTCCCGGCAATACGATATTTTACAGCAACCTCATTCTTCGTTAGCCGGAACAGGGAAGTGTTTGCCAGGTATTTTACAAACAGCGCTTTTTGCTCACCGGCATGCAGCAAGATGGTATCAGGCAACCGGATCAACGCAAGGGAATCGGGCTGTGCGGTTATTAAGAGCAGCGGGCCTTCAGCATGGTTGGTAACCATCAGTTTGTTAGAAAAAGTTGCTCCATAACTGGTAATGACCGTATCCTGTAAAAAAGAAAAGGAAATGCTTTTTTGCTGGCTGTAAGAACAGACAGTCAACAACAAAAACAAAAACGCCAATAGGCTTTTTCTGAATTTTGGGCAAGAGGAATATAAAAAATATAAACCCGGCAACTAATTTAGAGATTGTAGAGGATTGTCATCCTAAAGTACTAAAAAATGCAGTTATTTTTATGAACATACCCTATAATTAAATTTTTTTTTGTTCCGTTTTCTTAGTAAATTCAACTATTAAAAGCCCAATAAACATGATAATCAAAAAACTGCGTAAGCAGGCATATGTCGTTGCGTTATTTTTAAGCAGCGCTGCCTTTACAGCAACTTATGCGCAAACAGGTACAACAAATCTGCACGTAACAATTAATCCTTTACTTAGCATTACCGTGCAACAAACGGATGTAACGCTCACATTTACAACACTGGCCGATTACCAGACCAACGGAGCCACTACAGAAATGACCAATCACCTGGCCATTACCAGTATTCTGCCTTATACCGTAAGTCTTGCTGCCAACACAGGAACTTTGGCTGGCACAGGTGCTAATACGGACGTGGTCAATGCAGCAGCAGTATCCGTTACAGCCCCGGCTACTACCAATAATAACAATTTGCCGGGAAGTACACTACATACGATCAGCGCGCTTTCAACTACAGCAGCACCGCTGATCCAGGGTAGCTATGCACTGGCAGCGCCTGCCGATGTTACTTATTCGATTCCCCAGTCAAGAGTTGCCACTGAAATTTTAGGAAAAACGCCGGATACCTATACGACCATACTTACTTATTCTATTTCTAACCCCTAAAGAAGAAAAGAATGTGATTTATTCAGGAATACAACTCACAGCATATAAGGACCGGAACAAGCAAATTTGTTCCGGTCTTATTTTAATAGCCGGACTGTTACTTGCCTGTTCAGCTTTTAACAAAACCTGCGCGCAGGGAGTAGCGGTTAGTCCTTCCCGTATATTTTTTAATGCGGCTGCAGGACAGTCAGTTACTGAAAGGCTCCAGGTATCAAATACAGATAGTCAGGTACTTATTTTAACTGCAACACTTAAGGATTGGTACCGGGACAGCCTGGGAAATAAAATATATTTCGAAGCCGGAAGTTTACCCACCTCAAATGCCGGCTGGATGCGCATTGATCCGGTACAACTTGTTCTGCAGCCCCATGAAACAAAAGAAGTGGCCGTTTCCATACAGGTGCCCGATAGTTGCAGAAAAGTGACCAACAGCATGCTTTTCCTAACACAGGTCAATAAACGAAAACCGGTAACAGGTATTGATCCGTCTGGTAAAAAGGTGATGATCCTGATAAAAGTTGAGATCGGTATTCACCTTTACAATATCGTGCCGGGTATCAGCAGGAAAGATCTTGAATTTACTGCTTTTGATGATAAAGGCCCCAATACCGACTCGACCAGGCTGCTGGCGGTTACCATCCGGAACAGAGGGGAAGTACCTACGGACGCCACACTGCGTCTTGAATTAACCCATAAAATTTCCGGTGCCGGTATTCAGCTCCCGGCCCGGCCCCTGTCAATGCTTCCGGGTGCCACACAAGTAATACTGATACCGGTTCCGGCACATCAAAGCAAAGGGAAATACCTGGCTGCGGCCATTTTGGATTACGGCGACGGAACCGATTTAAAAGTGGCACAAAAAGAAATCGTATATGAATAGGGCCCATTACCATATACTGTTTTTGTTTTGTTTTCTTACATCATGGGGCAATGCTCAAAACCCCACATTAACCATTACCAGCAGCAATATTGCAAGCGAAATAGCGGTAAGCAATAATTCTTTTACTGCTAATAGCTGTTTGCTCAGCCTGGGATCCTATATCCGGTGCAAGGCCAATGCCGATTTTTCACCAATGCTTACTCCTTCCATACTTTCTAAAATAAAACTACTCGTTACGGCAATCGGTCCTAATATAAGTCTTGGAGGGGCTGCTTCAGAACAACCCTTATCCACATCAGACCAATCATTA
>DASVMC010000563.1:0-3902 GCA_036384555.1 Niabella sp.
TATGGAATGCTCTTTGATAAAGGCCTGCATTTTGATCCTGCATTTGGCGATTATATTGGTTATGAAGGTATTGCAAAGTTCGGCGGCCGGGGATATGCTTCTTTTTTACATGGAAGTGTGGTAGATATGTTATACTTCCCCATGGTAAAAACGCATTACCCTTCCTGGTTTCCATGGGTAGGCGGAGAACCTTTTGAATTTTTTGCGCCCATTTTTAATATAGCAGACATGGCTATTTCAACAGGTGTGATTGCCCTGTTGGTGTTCCAGAAAAAGTTTTATCGTAAAGTAAAAGATGCTACAATAGTGCCGGGTAGTGAGCCTGTAGCTGAATCCGGATCTTAATTTATCCGAAAATACATCTCCTGTACAAGACTGGTCCCATACCTGGTATGCTTTTTTAAATGCGAATCCAGAAATAAAAACACTGGAAACAGGGGTTCTTTATTTTCCTTTTCACATGTTTTTGGAAAATAAGAGTCTTCCTTATTTTCCTTTTTGTATACTTTTGGAAAATAAGCGTCTTTCTTATTTTCCTTTTATGCAACAATTTGAAGCAGGCAAACAGATTAAACAAGGCTATTACAAAAGCTTTCAACCCAGCCCCGTCAACAGAAACTGGGAAATTGCAGATATGCAGGTATTGCATTTGCTTAGTAAGGCAGACCGGCAATTGGGCCGGCTGGATATGTACTCCGAATATGTAAATATAGATCTGTTTATACGCATGCATATAGCAAAAGAAGCTACACAATCTTCTAAAATTGAAGGTACTCAAACCAATATTGAGGAAGCGTTTTTTCCAATAGAGGCTGTTGAAGATGAAAAGCGGGATGATTGGGAGGAGGTGCAAAACTATATAGCAGCTATGAATGAGGCAGTATCCTTATTACACACCTTACCATTTTCTTCCAGGCTGATCCGGCAGGCGCATAAAATATTATTACAGGGGGTGAGAGGTAAACATAAATCGCCCGGAGTATATAGAACCTCGCAAAACTGGATTGGAGGAACTACTGTTAATGATGCAGTTTTTGTTCCTCCTGTCCATCACACGATTGCTGATTTGATGAATGACATTGAAAAATTTGCGAACGACGAGTTGAATCCACTTCCTGATCTGCTGAAAATAGCCTTAATCCATTACCAATTTGAAACAATCCATCCTTTTTTAGATGGTAACGGAAGAGTAGGGCGGTTACTTATAACCCTATATCTGGTAGATAAAGGCATTCTGAAAAGACCTGTCCTTTATCTATCTGATTTTTTTGAAAGAAACCGTACTCTTTACTATGATAATCTTACTAAAGTACGTACTCATAATGATATCGGTCAGTGGTTTAAATTTTTTCTGTCAGGAGTAATTGAAACAGCTGAAACGGGGGTTGCTACATTTGATGGCATCCTGCAGTTACAAAAGACAATTGACAATAAACTAAAGGGTATTGGAGCCCGCGGTGCTGATGCACATAAAGTGGTGAATTATATGTATGCACAACCCATTATTAATGCACAAATGGTAGGCACTGTTATTGGTAAGCAACCAAAGGCGGCCTATAAAATGATTGAGCTGTTGGAAAAACTGGAAATCGTAAAGGAAATAACCGGCAGCCAGAGAGGGAAACGATATGCATTCGAGGGATACATCAGCCTTTTTAAATCCTGATATTAAAAAGAAGGCCGTCTTTAAACATTAAAAGCGGCCTTCTTTTACGAACAGGAATACTATATTTTTCCCACCATTTTTGAAGGAACCACCCATTCGTCAAATTCTTTTTCTGTAAGGTAGCCGAGCTTCACGGCCATCTGCTTTAAAGTGGTATTTTCTTTATGTGCCCTTTGTGCAATTTCTGCCGCTTTATAATAACCGATTTTAGTGTTCAGGGCAGTAACCAGCATCAGGGAATTGTCCAGGTGTTTTTTGATATTTTCCTTAATAGGCTCAATACCCACTGCGCATTTGTCATTAAAGGATACACATCCTTCCCCGATCAGGCGGGCACTGTGCAGGAAGTTGTAAATCATCATTGGCTTGAACACATTCAGTTCGAAATGACCCGTAGCACCCCCTACATTAATAGCTACATCATTGCCCAGCACCTGCGCTGCAATCATTGTTAATGCCTCGCATTGTGTCGGGTTTACTTTGCCCGGCATAATAGAAGAACCGGGTTCGTTATCCGGAATATGAATTTCTCCGATACCGCTGCGGGGCCCGGAAGAAAGCATACGTACATCATTTGCGATCTTCATGAGGCTTACGGCAACCGTTTTTAAAGCACCGTGTGCTTCTACAATGGCATCATGTGCCGCCAGCGCTTCAAATTTATTTTCCGCGGTTCTAAACGGAAGTTTGGTAAGCCTTGCAATTTCTTCTGCTACATTTTTGGCATAATCCGGTGGAGTATTGATCCCTGTGCCAACAGCAGTGCCGCCTAAAGCCAGTTCAGCCAGGTGCGGCAATGTATTTTTGATGGCTTTCAGACCGTGGTTGAGCTGGGATACATAGCCACTTATTTCCTGTCCCAGGGTAAGCGGGGTAGCGTCCATAAAGTGCGTACGGCCGATCTTTACCACTTTCATGAACTGTTTGCTTTTCTTCTGCAGTGTATCCCTTAGTTTTTCAATACCGGGAATGGTTACTTCGACCAGTATTTTATAGGCGGCAATATGCATTGCTGTAGGAAAGGTATCGTTACTGCTTTGCGATTTATTGACGTCATCATTGGGGTGCAGTACTTTTTCTTTATCGGTCAGTTTACCGCCATTGAGCACATGACCGCGGTATGCAACCACCTCGTTCACATTCATATTGCTTTGAGTACCGCTGCCTGTCTGCCACACGACCAAGGGAAAACTACTATCCAGTTTTCCATCCAGGATCTCATCACAAACTTTACCGATCAAAACCGCTTTTTTCTTTTCCAGCACTTTGGCTTTATAGTTGGTATTGGCCGCTGCTTTTTTCAGGTAGGCAAAGGCCCTGATGATTTCTTTGGGCATTTTATTAATATCGGTAGCAATCCGGAAATTTTCAACAGACCGTTCAGTTTGGGCACCATACAATGCTTCAGCAGGCACTTTTACTACACCCATCGTGTCTTTTTCAATTCTGTAATCCATATTCTTGTTTTTTTAAGTAGATAATCGGGTGACAAAGGTATCATTAATAAACTTTAATTACCTTCAATCTCTATTTGTTTATGTGGTAAATGTTTAATTATCGGTTATGAAAAAAGTACAATTTTATATTTTATTAACGATCCTGTTAATGCCTGTTGCGCTGTTTGCACAACAGCAGCTTTATTATTTCCAGGATTCCAGAACCATGCTGCTGGGGGTAAAGGATCAGTCGGGTAAAATTATTATCCCGGCAAGAGGGCATGTTTATTATGATGTTAATTTGAGAACACCCATTACAGATTCACTGATCAACCTGCTGGACGTACGGCATCGCCGTGATAGTGCGGCGGCCTATGCGTTCGGAAGTACTTATGACCGGAGGGGAAATTTTCTTTTTCACCCGATGGCTTTTGATAACGGCCCTGATTATTTTGTAGAAGGTTTGTCGCGTTGTGTTGATAATGGTAAAGTGGGTTTTGTAAACCTTCAGGGAGCGATCGTTATACAGCCGCAATGGGATTGGGCATCACCGTTCAATTACGGGTATGCTTCTGCCTGTAACGGCTGTTACCTGGATCGGAGCGATCCTGAACATCCATCTATTGCTCTGAACAGCGATGCGGAAAAAGTATATATTGACCGGCAGGGAACAGCGGTTTCATTAATGACCAAGCGCCAGTCAGATAAAGACCTGCCCATCGACGGAGGGTTCCTTCCTTACCCGTTTCAGTATAACGGGGAGGAGCAGGGTATCGTGGATAGCCTGAATGCTATAGAAG
>DASVMC010000564.1:0-5163 GCA_036384555.1 Niabella sp.
CAGTATATTTATCGGGCAGGCCGCTTTTTACTCCTGTTTTAAAGTTGCTCACGCTCCTGACACACAGCTGTCACCCTGTGCCGCTATTTTTGAAGTATAAAACAGTTTAAAACACAGTATAATGACAACACAACAAATTGCCGATCGCTTTTACGAGCTGGACTCAAAGCATGACTTCCAGACTATTTATTCAGAATTATACGCCGCTGACGCCAAAAGCATTGAGCCGGCCCATAGCCTGTGGGGTACCGTTCAGGGTATGGACGCCATACATGAAAAAGGAAAAAAATTTAATGAAACGATTGAAGAAATGCATGGCGGTTACACCAACCCTCCTATTGTTGCGGGAAACTTTTTCGCCTGTACCATGGGGTTTGATGCTACTATAAAAGGACAGGGTCGTGTTCAGGTAAATGAAATTGCCCTATACGAGGTAAAAGACGGGAAAATAATTTCCGAGCAATTCTTTTATTAACAGACCTGCCCCTGGTAGAACGGGCGTACTACACAGGCCGGAAGGGCCGGTGCAACCACAGCAAACGCTGTTGATGAAAAGCATTTATCGTCTCACCCTTCCGGATTGTATTTGTACAAACGATCAGCTGTTGCCAGTACCGGGCATCCTGGCAACAGCTATTGGTCCAAGAATGCAGGAACGACGGTATTTCAGCATACCGGTACCGCAATCACTATTGCCCGGAGCAGCTATCGCGAAGGATCTTTTTGTTTTAGTACCAAACCAGGTACCTTTAAATCAAAAAATGAAACTACCGGATTATAACAAGAAAACCTTTCCAGTTGCAGAAGCGCGGGTATACCTGGAACCCGCTCCTGCCGTTCTGCTGAGCTCTTTTTACAAAGGAAAATCCAACATTATGGTTATGGGCTGGTACACCATACTGGAATTTACGCCATCCTTAATTGGCTGTATGATCTCTGCCGGCAATTATAGCTTTGACCTGATCAAAAAAAGCAAAGCCTGTGTTATTAATATACCGGCCATTGAACTGGCAAAAACGGTGGTTAAAATTGGTAATTGCAGCGGCCGTGATACCGATAAATTTGAAAAATTCGGATTAACTCCCCAGAAGGCTTCAAAAGTACCGGCACCGCTGATAAAAGACTGTTTTGCAAATTTTGAATGCCGATTGTATGACCAGAAGCTGGTAGCTTCCTATAATTTTTTTATTATGGAAATTGTTGAAGCGCATGTTGCCCGCAAGCCTAAGTACCCGCAAACAATCCATTACCGTGGCAACAGTGTTTTTATGTGCTCCGGCAAACAGATAAGAATTCCCTCCCTGAAATAGGTTTTCAGTTCCCCTTTATAGTTGGGCAAACTCCACCATCCATTCAATACCGAATTTGTCTCTGAACATAGCAAAATAGGAGCCCCATGGACTGTCACCAGCAGGCACTTCAACAGTTCCGCCTGCAGAAAGCCCGTTAAATAATTTGTCTGCTTCTTCTCGGCTTTCCGCGCTAACAAATATTTTAGACCTGTTTTCAGTTTCATTTACCCGGCCCATGAACTCCGGAACATCGTTGCCCATTAAGCTGCTGTTACCAATTGGTAAAGCAATGTGCATGATCTTATTTGCTTCATTTTCTGCCAATGGATGTTCTGTGTTTGATAAGTCTTTGAAGCGTATAATCTTTGTGAACGCTCCGCCAAATACTGATTTGTAAAAATTGAACGCTTCTTCGGCATTTCCGTTAAAGTTGATGTGTGGATTGATCAGTGCCATGGTTTTTATTTTTAAGTTTTTTTTGCTTACTCTCTTTGCAGTAACCTCCGGGTGTTATATTCCGGCAATCTTTGTCACCATTTTTATTTCCAAAGGTATGCAGCACAACAGATTTGCCGTGTGGCAGATTGCGACAATCTGAGGGGGGAATTAGATACCTGAAGAATTTGCTACTCATTTTTGTCATTACAGTGTTTTCACCGGCAAATGAGCAGTTCTGCAGTAGCGGACAGGTGTTTTCCCGAGGTTACGAGGTGCATACACGTAAAAAGTTTATTCTCCACTGCAATCCGGATAACCCAGGCGGTTTAAAAATTCCTTTCGCCAGGCAAAAACGACGGGCGTATATTTCGGGTCGGCAAAAATAAAATGCCCCCCTTCTTCAATAGACTTTAAAGTAACCGGATTCTTTGCTGATTGCATGAGGGATACAAACTTTTCTACCGAAGAATAAGGAACATTCTGATCAGCCTTACTGTGGATCAATAGCATAGGTGGCAGCTGTTCCCGAACCAGGTTATTGGGCGAAATACCTTTTACCAGCATTTTATCGCTCAGGTCTTTTCTGATCCAGGCCGTTTTTTCATCAGTAAGATCATATACGCCGGAATTCACCAGCAATACATCCGGTACCGGACTAAATTGCTGATGATCGCTTTTTTCATTCCAGTTACTGGCAAGCGCGGCAGCCAGCACCAGGTGACCACCCGCAGAATTACCTGTAGCCACGATGCGGCTGGTATCGATTCCAAATTCATCCGCATGTTCTCTGAGCCATCGAATAGCAGATCGTGCATCCATAACAGCCGCGAAAGGCAGTGTAT
Source organism: Niabella sp. (assembly GCA_036384555.1). Classification (GTDB taxonomy): domain Bacteria; phylum Bacteroidota; class Bacteroidia; order Chitinophagales; family Chitinophagaceae; genus Niabella. The sequence goes on from DASVMC010000564.1 coordinate 2,573, forward strand.
TCTGTGCACCATAAATACGGTATTCCACCGAGCAGGCGATCCATCCCTTTGCAGCATAATTACGACATGCCTGGAAATGCCAGGACGGCTGCCCCTCTGACCAGCTGCCACCGTGGAAGAATACAATCACCGGTTTTTTTTCACGCCTATTCTCTGCCTCTTTTTGAAATAAGTGGATGTCCAGCCCATAAGTGCCAATCCGTTTATATTCCAGCACCTGGTGATCTTTAAGGTCATTGCGTGCATCGCGATAAACCTGTTCAAGCTTGTTGATATAAGAAGTATCCCGGTAATGTTTTTTAAAATCGCTGTAAAGCCCTTCGGTATACTTAAAGCCGTTATGATTGATATGATCGATCAGCAGGTGATATTGATGATCAGCCCTGCAGCGCTCTTCCTTTATATATTGCTGTACCAGGCTCCATAGTGCATAGAGCCGCTTATTATACTGGCCGTCATAGATCGTTTTTTTTAGTTCGGCGTTAACCTTATAATTCAGAAAACTACCGATAAAATCCATCAGGTCGGCGTTTCCCAGTAATCCCGGATCATTAAAAAGCGGTAGATTGTCCTGGATCTTTGCTTCAATTAGCGGATACTTTTTTGGCCGCTCGCTGGAATAAATTTCATGACCGGCCGGATATTCTATTAATATCTTGTCAAAATACAGCCTGATCTCCAGCCGCTGAGCCATGACATATGCTGACGGAAGCTCCTTTTCATAACGGTTCAGCAATACATAAAAGCTATGAGCAGCCGAATCGATCTTTGCAACAAATGCTTTTTCGCTGAGCTGATGCACACGCATATAATTGGGATAGAAGCCGTCCGCGAATTTTTTGCCCAGTAGTTTTTGTTCTGCCAGATAGTGCTCCTTCGCGGAATCCTGTTGTAAAGTTGTTTGTGCATGTATTCCCAGCATCAGGCCAGTCATCACGGAAAGCATAAGGAACTTCTTCATAATCACTCTTAGTTATGTTGAAAGTTAGTTAAAACATTTGCTTTTAAGCCTCCTGTCTTTGCAGGTATTTTTACCGGCAAACGATAATAACTGCTTTTGTACATATTTTCTCATAGCCGTTAGTGAAAGGCATTAACAGCGGCAAAATGGCTACTTTTTGTCATTATGCCAAAATAGGTACCCTTAAAGCAAAAATGAAAATAACACTATAACAAAAATGTCTTTCAAGTTGCTTAAGCAAGAGTTTAACTGAAACCTTCTCCTGCTGTTCTGTTAAATTCTCATTACAAATGGATAACTAACATTATGGTTATGGATTAGTATGCTACACAGGAATTTAGAAGTTGACTTTAATTGTATCAGTACTCCATGTTGGATCCAGATTGAGGTCAAATGAGAACTTACCCTCATAATTGTTAGCAAAAAAGTTACCAGACAAAACAGTTATTTTATTTCTTTCGCAAACAATATTATTTATTTGTTTTGATTTTATAACATGGCTGTCACTGGTTAGTTGTTCAATTAAAATCGAAAACGGATTATCAACATAAGGCATAAACATTTGATAATTGCCTTCACTTATTTTTTGCAACTCGTTGGTTGAAAAATATAGAATGTCTGATTTACGTTCATTACTTAAAGTGTCATAATTATCAGTCGCTGGATTATAATATCCCGCTATTAACCTAGGCCTTATAGATACCCTTAGATTTGAATTCGGATAATCATCAGTGATATTCAATTTCAACAAACCTACAATACGTTTCATATCAACTTGAAGACTCTGATTATCCCCATTTTGTACTGTAAAATTTATGCTATCCCCAATGAAACAATCAGAATTCGAAATTAGCCATCCATCAAGTGAGGCCTGAAAGGAAAATAACAAAATAGGTAAAGAGTCAAATATTCCGGGTTGACCTGTTGTAGTAAATCTATGGGGTGTTAGATTTGCCTCCTTCCCTACAGCAGTAAAATATGCAGTAAATGAACCACTTGGTAACGAGTCGTTAAATGTTCCGAAAGTATTAGAATCATAGTATTTCTGGATTATACGCCTTGTGTAAGGATTAGCGACATTATCTTTTTGAACAATATAACATGTAATAGCACTAAATAATTTTTTTAAGGAATCTTCCGAAATAGAACCAGACTCATTAAGTTTTCTTATTCCTATTGAAACATTATATTTAGGTTTCGAATCGTCAGTGCCTGCATCATCAGCTACTTTTTTACAAGCAAACAGTAAAAATGACATTATGAATAAAAGCAAAATCGTTTTAAATAGGAAATATTTTTTCATTGGTATTATTAGTTGATTTAGATTAATATAACAAAGATAATCATAAAATATTCAACACAAAATTAGTTTACTACACCCTAAAACACTTTCAATAATCGGCCGATCATGGTTTTATGTTCTGAAGGGCACTTTATAGCTACTGAATAATAACAGTTTGGTTTCCAATTGACTAGCACTTACCCTTTTAGCATTAGTAGTTATAGTAATTTTTCAAATTTGATGCCCCAGCTATGAATAAAAACAAAACTGTGCTGCCTTTTTGTTGCCTTATAATGATATTAGCTCCTTGGTTTTCTATTTTATTTTTACTAAAAGCATAAGAAGATA
>DASVMC010000565.1:0-4306 GCA_036384555.1 Niabella sp.
TAAAACGGCTGCCGGTAAATACCGTCTTATTGCGGGAGAGCGCCGTTTGCGGGCTTCCCGGATCGCAGGGTTAACAGACATACCTGCTTACATCCGCCAGGCGAATGATGCCCAATTACTGGAACTGGCATTACTGGAAAACCTGCAGCGGGAAGACCTGAACGCTGTTGAAGTAGCGCTGAGCTATAAGCGGATGATGGATGAGCTGGACTATTCCCAGGACCAGGTAGCTGAACGTATGGGAAAGGACCGGAGCACTATTGCCAATTTTATCCGCTTACTGAAATTACCGCCCGATATTCAATTGGCTGTACGAAGCAGCGAAATTTCGATGGGCCACGCGCGGGCGATCATCAACGTGGATACTGTTGAAAAGCAATTATTCATTTTCCGGGAAATAAAGGATAAGGGATTGTCTGTACGCCAGACGGAAGCACTGGTGCGTAACCTGTATAAACAGGGTGCAGCTGCTAAAAAACCGGCTGGAAGGGGAGGCCTTTCGGCTTCTTTTCAGAGGATCGAAGACAAGCTGGCTTCAGCGTTCGACACCCGCGTGAAACTGAAACACAGCAATAATGGCAGCGGGCAGATTACATTTGATTATTATTCAGTGGAAGAGCTCAATAAGCTGTTGCACAACTTTAACGTATCAGTAGACTAATTAGCACTTTATTTGCAGAATGCAATTTGTTTACAAAATACTACTGCTGCTGTTTTTTGCCGGCGCTGGTTTGTATGCAGGGGCACAATCCACGGATACCATTCCTGCTAAGGGAACTGTATTGCCGGAAAAAAAAGATTCAGTGACGCATAAAGCGGACACTGCCATTGCTAAAAAAGCAGTGGAAAAACCCAAGAGGAAAAAGGATGTTTATATAGATACGGTGGCCCGGAAAGATCCCAGGTACCGCAACCCGGGTAAAGCTGCTTTCCGCTCTGCTGTGTTGCCCGGCTGGGGCCAGGTATATAATAAACGAATATGGAAAGTACCTATCGTATATGCAGGCCTGGGGATAACGGCAGGCATTTTTGTTGACAACCTTATCTGGTATAAACGTTTCCGGTATGCGGTAAAAGTTGCCTATAACATACAGGCGGGAACAGATAGCCTTACCGGACCTAACTTTGCCAAAGTATATAAAGATCTGAAAGACCCGTTTTTTTTGAGCTATGGCATTAATCTCAGCGGGTTGCAAAGCAACAGGAGCCAGTTCCGGCAAAGTGTTGATTACTCGGCTGTATTCTTTTTGATTGCGTGGGCTTTAAATGTGGTGGATGCAACGGTTGACGCTCATTTGAGCACCTTTGATATTTCGCCTAAACTGACCCTGCGGATAGAACCTCCTCCTATAGACGTGTACAATAAAGCAGGCTTTGCGGTTGTGTTGCGGTTTAAATGAGTAAGGTGATCAACAGTTCAATTCATATAAACAGTAAATAAACAGATTATGAAGATCGCACTGATCGGATATGGAAAAATGGGAAAAGCCATTGAAGCAATAGCACTTGAGCGGGGGCACGAAACGGCACTGATCATTGATGCAGACAATGCGGATTCGCTTACCGCAGATAATATAAAAAAGGCAGATGTTGCGATCGAATTTACCGGGCCACATACCGCTTTTGAGAATTTAACCAAGCTCATTCGTTTTGGAATTCCTGTGGTGAGTGGTTCCACGGGCTGGCTGAATAGAATGCCGGAGCTGCTTTCGGAAATTAATCAGCATGAAGGTACTTTCTTATACGCCAGTAACTTCAGCATCGGGGTAAATTTGTTTTTTGAGCTGAACAAAAAACTGGCTGCATTAATGCACTCGCATAAAGAGTATACTGTGAGTCTTGAAGAAACGCATCATATTGAAAAGAAGGATGCACCCAGCGGTACTGCTATTACGCTTGCAGAGCAGGTAATGACCGTATATCCTGAAAAGAAAAAGTGGGTGAATGACGGAATACCTGCAATGGAGGAGTTGCTGATAACCAGCAAACGTATTGATCCTGCGCCCGGAACGCATACGATTACCTATTCATCTGATATTGATGATATTGCTATTACCCATACGGCACATAACCGTAAAGGATTTGCTCTGGGAGCTGTACTGGCAGCAGAATTTATTAAAGACAAGAAAGGAGTATTTGCCATGAAGGATGTACTGGACCTGTAATCTTTCGGCAGAACAGAAAAATAAAGCGATTATACAGGGATGCGAAACGGCCGTTTCGCATCCCTGTTTTAGGAAAGCAGGTAGATGCAAAAGAAGCTTTTATCCCCTGGTGTTTTGTATTTTCGTGGTTCGTACTTTAACACATGATCAAAAGAGTTGTAATTACCGTATTTCTTTTCTTCAGCAGCTTTTACAGCTGTTTTGCCCAGTATGCATCTGCTGATTCTTATGAGCTAAACGAAGGCTGGAAATGTCATAAGGCCTCCGGACTTTCTGTAGCTCCGGAGCAATTCTCTCAAAGTAATTATCCCATCGCTTCCTGGATGCCGGCAGTAGTACCGGGCACTATTTTGACCACATTGCTGGAAAACAAAAAAATGCCGGACCCTTTTTACGGGATGAACAACAACCGGATCCCGGATATTTACCAGGTGGGAAAAGCGTATTATACGTATTGGTTCTGTAAAGATTTTAAGGCAGCTCCTCTTTCAGGAGACGGGCAGGTATGGCTTAATTTCAGAGGCATTAATTATAGCTGTACCATTTATCTGAATGGGAAAAAAGTCAACAAAGAGTCGTTCTCCGGAATGTTTTTGCGGCAACGGTATAATATTACCCAATACCTGGAACGGTCGGGCAAAAACAGGCTGGCGGTGATCGTCTATCCGCCGGATGAAGTAGGCGATCCGAATGGTGGCCAGGGTGGTGATGGTACTATTGCAAAAAACGTAGCACATCAGTATGTAGCAGGATGGGACTGGATCCAGCCGGTACGGGACCGGAATACCGGCATATGGGATAAAGTGACCATTGAAAAGACCGGTGCTGTTATCATTACAGACCCGTTCGTAAAAACAGCCGTTCCCGGTATACGGAAACCAGGTGCGCAGCAGGCTCCTGCGCTTGTTCATGCATCAGCAACGCTTGAAAATGCAGGCAGTAAGGCAGTTACAGGAATACTCAGGTATGTGATCAATGAACAGGCCGTTATGCAAAAGGTAGCATTGCAGCCTTTTGAAAAAAAAGAGATCCGCCTTTCAGCCCTTGAAATTAAAAATCCCCGGCTCTGGTGGCCCAATACGTATGGTCCTCAAAATCTTTATCTGTCTACCATTTCATTTATAAACGAGCATCAGGAAATATCCGACAGCCGGAATATAACAATAGGACTCCGAGAGGTAACGAATAGCTGGAATGATCACACACGAAGTATGGAGGTACGCGTGAATGGTCAGCCGGTTTTTATCAGGGGAGGCAACTGGATCGTTTCGGATGCATTATTGCGGTTTAGCCGGGAGCGGTACGATGCCGAGATCCGTTTTCACCGGGATATGGGTTTGAATCTTGTACGGGTTTGGGGTGGAGCATTAACCGAGCGGCCGGAATTTTATGAAGCTTGTGACCGGTATGGACTGCTGGTAATGCAGGATTTCTGGGGCTCGGGTGATTGTAATGGCCGGTGGATGGATCCGAAGAAAAAAGATGATCAGTGGACGCGGCGTAAATATCCGGATGATCACCGGTTGTTCATAAGCGCAGCTGCAGACATGATCCGGATGATCCGTAATTACCCCTCCCTGGCTATATGGTGTGGCGGCAATGAAATAGTACTGCCGCCGGATATCTTTCACGCGTTAAAAGATTCCCTGATGCCGCTGCTGGATGGTACGCGCTGGTTTATTGATTATTCCAATTCAGACAGTATGTCTTATAATGCGATCGGGGGAAATGGTGATGGCCCTTACGGGATTCAGCCATTGCCTTATTTCTGGAATTATCGGACCTGGCCGTTTAATTCAGAGATCGGTTCGGTAGGTATGGGCGATATGGCCTCCCTGCGGCGTTTTATTCCGCCGGCCAGCCTGGTAATTCCCTCAGAAAAGAAAGGTTCAGAGGCGGTAACTGATTCGGTGTGGACCTATCATAAGTATATCGGGTATGGCCAATCAGTAGCGGCGTATGGGACACCCAAAGACCTGGAAGATTTTGCCGGTAAGGCGCAATTGGTAAATTATGATCAGTACAGAACATTGACCGAAGGGTTTATCGGGCATCAATGGGATTGGTATACCGGGTTCATCATCTGGAAAACACAAAATCCCTGGACGGCTTTGCGCGGGCAAATGTATGATTACTATCTT
>DASVMC010000566.1:0-7065 GCA_036384555.1 Niabella sp.
CTGCTTCCATACACACCAGTTGGTGCGCTCGGCATTAATTTTACCGTTCTAGTAGACGACATCCCTAATTCTGCCTGGCTTAATTTCGAATCAAAATCTAGAAGTATAACGGATTTGGGGTATACCATTCAAAATGCAGTAACACAGCTGAGTGTAACTAAAGACACTTATGCCATTAATTTTGTAGTATCAAAGCAACAAAAGCTGCTAATTCAAGCGAATGTGGATTATCAAATACCAGATGTTTCATTTATTCGTCAACATCTTTGCCTAGACCTAGTCAAAAAACACAGCGTTGAAGTTACGACGTTTCTAACTTCGCTATTAGGTTAAATTTCTATTTTATTTATTGTATTTGCAATAGAGATTCCCTGCTGCACATCTTGAAGCATTTGTTGATTGATTAGAACATCAGAAAGTGAATGTATCATTTTGGGTGAAGTGCTGTCTCGATATTTTATATAAAATTGAAATTCGTATTTGCCCGGCGTCCACGGTGTAGGTTTGTGTACGTTGTCAGCAATATCTTGATTAAAAGCAATTGCCACCTCCCTTGCTTCATTTGCTTTCACAACAAACTGACTGAATTGCCCCAATATGTTTTCCCCATGAACGTTTCTTCGACCCTGTATAAGTTTTGGATAGTCAATAAAAGATAAGGGAATATATTTTTTAACAACATTATTCCCAATTACTTTAAAGGCAATCCATTCAACGATTACACTTCGTTGAGACTCGTTTATCAACGTAAAGGGAATTAACAAAGGTCGTTCTAAGGTCTGACCGCCAAGCATAACGAAAGTATCCAACAAAATTGAACACTGCATATCAAATGACTGCCGGATTGCACTAGGATAAATATTCATAAACCACTGCTGCAGCAGTTTATCAAAATCCTGCCTGGTAATTTTTTGTCCGTTTGTAGAATAGGTAGAAAACCGGGAAATCAAAGATGAAATAAATTCTTCTCTGATGAAAGGCGGAACTGGCAGGAACCCTCGGCTTGAAAGGTATTTGTCAAGTTTATGACTTGCCTGTTCTATTAAGGCAAGAATATCAAGCACTTTTGGAGTTGGTATTTTCACTTTTCCAATCGTGGGATTCTCAATTACCCCTTGCGTAGTTGGGCCTAGCAGAACAAGCTCGTACTCTGCCGCCACGTAAGATTGTTCCAAATCTGCTGACCATTGTGTTACTAAAGGTAGAGTTATCTGATTTTGAGAAGACTTAACTTGCATAATTTTGTCCCCTGCAGGAAATTTGTATACAATATCCACCTTCTCGGAAAGTTCATCCGATTCTAGCCCAATTTCTGTCCATTTCACATCATTATCTAGCGCATCTAAAATGGAAACAATTGACTGAAGTAAAAAACCTCGTATTGCAGACGCTCCTCCCATGATCAGAATAATGTTTGTTGATTTTACGAAGATAGACTGATGTATTTAACTATCAAACTGTCGGAACAGTAAAAAAGCAGTGGCAAGTGACAAGAGGGTTAATAAAGAAGAGCACTCTAAAATTAAGCAGGGTATTTCACAGGATAAATATTCTTCACTCCAGCCAAAAGCCTCAAATCATCCATAAATTGGTTCGAAAAAAGTCTACTTCGGGCAACGGTTAAGGAAAGGTTAATAGCCTTTCCTTTTTTTATTCTTCGACCCGTACCTATTCTGGATTATACAACTTCCCATTTTTAATTACCAAAAGCACATCCTCAAAATTTTTAGTATGTCTCCGGTATCCACTGATCTCCGCGGTCGGTTTTTGCATTCACACGAAGGAAAACAAAGAATCTCGGGTCTACTTATCCGGTTTTTCAGACAGTATTTCTCCTTTATCTGAAATCTCATACACGCTGTTGAGTTCAAATGAATGTGCAAAAAGATTACTGGAATCCAGAATAACGCAGGATCGCAGGGACAGATCGTGGATATACATTTTTATCATGGCTGGATTGGATGCTTTAAACAAGAGAATGCTCCCGTTTCCTTTGCCGTATTCTTTCTCGTCAAATGCCTGCGCTTTTGCAAGGCAGAAAGGGCAGTCTCCATCGATGTAATACACATTGACTGGATGTACTTGGCTAGCGCATGACATAGAGATAACAGACAACTCCTTGTCTGTTATTTTTCTCACAACGCGCTCATGACAACCGGAATAGATAGTTACTTGTAAAAGCAAACAAATAGCCATCAAACAGCTCTCAACATTGACTCGTATCATAACTGGAATATAACCATTTGAGGCGTAGGCCCTTCCGTTCTTAATCCGTATAAGCGCTTCGTGCGCCAGTCGATTTGAAAATCGAAAATGGGCGTATCCAATTTATACCTGGTTTGTGGCTGTAACTGTGTGGAAAATTCGAACAGGTCAGAAACATGTTCCCCGTGCTTTCGGTCTTTTCCATCGTATAAAACATAGATAGAGCTTTTGTTGATTTGCGCCCTTCCCGCGTATCCGTTACGGCCGGATGAAGGAATGATTCGCTCTCCTTTGCCCGCTTTTTCCAGTTTATAACTAACGTCTAGTTCGCCGGGCCCGATGGCAGAAGCGATCATTTTGCCACTGGTATCGTATACCGATAGGTAATCCGTGGTCAGGCTGTTGAAAACAACGTGTTTGTTGTCGCTGGAAATACTTAAGCAACCGTCGAGTATTTGGGGTAGCAAATGCGGCGCAATATCCTCTGTCGTTTTTGGATAAAACCCAAAGCTGTCTGTAACAGAGAGATCGCTTCGATACTTATTTAACAACATACGCGAATGGTTGGTCGCGCTTCCACGTACATCTACAAAATGATACTGGTTGTCAATGATGACCGATCGCATCAGTCTGTCTTCATTAATTGACAAACCGTGATACCCGCTAAAAGGCTTACCGATAACTTTGAACGGCTTTTCGTTTCCCGCTATCAACGAATCCGCTTTATAAATATTGATTTGTTGTCTGATCACGTCCATGATATAGATCTCTCCGCCATTCCTTTTGTCATATTGCAACTGGAACGCACCAAGCAGTTCGCCATCTGCTTGTCCGCTATTGATTACGGAGCGGATCAGTTTGAGGGAATCCAGCGAATAAATACGAAGCCATTTTTTGGTGGATCCAAAAGCAGCTTCAAAACATAACAATACATTTTTCTCCGGAACTATGGTTAACCTGACAGGTCTTTCTACGCCAGCCAGTGGCATCGCTTTGCCCTCTAATGCAACTGTTTTACGAAAATCTTTGATTGTAAAAACAGGCTGGACTTTTGCATAAGGGCTTGATGAACTGCAAGCCACAAGAGCTAATAAGATAGTAGAAAAAAATAGCTTCATAGTGCGGTTTTCTGAAATTAGGGTGAAAATGCCTTTTATGGATAAAGTAGTGAATGCGGCTGTATTGATTAGCCGCATCCACTTTTTTGGTGACCCTATTGCTTTGCACGGTTGTAGGGATAGGGATATGTTTTCCCATCACAAGGCCCGCCGATCCAGAATACATTGCAGATTTGTGTTGAACTATACTCGCACAATGATCGAACCTGGTCATCGGTCGGTTTGCAGGCATCCTCGTTAAAGGCAGACAATACCATGATAAAAGCGGTACATGCCAGAAGCTTGAGCATTTTTTGTTTCATAATTTTTTATTTATGGTTAAATTCTAAAGCTATATCGAAACTGTCTTCCAAAAAATAGGGGATATCACCTTATTTTTTAGCGACCGCGAGGATTGATTGCTAAATGCAAAACGACCTGGAAACTTCCTCGCTGTTATTCCTTTTCGATGGGATTATTCAGGGAACGCCGTTTAGGTTTTATCTGCGACGTAGTGGTGCCGGGCGCAACCGTTATGGCCATCAATGTTCCCCTGGGATCTGACAAAGCCAATCCTGCTTTCGGATCCTTAATGAAAGCTTTTTTTGTCTTTTCGAATTTTTCCGTACTTATAAGTGTCGCATTTTTAGGTAAAACGATAGTAGGAACATTTTTTTCAGGCACCGTTAGTTTTGTGCAGGTAAAAGAAATCTCATTCTTGTCGTCGTTTGCAGCGAGGATAATTCCGGGCAACCCGTTTAACTTCCAGGGCCCTGCATTAATGGGAATGCCCGGAGCAAACCAGGCGGAATAGTGGCGGCCTTTGAAGATTGCAGTAGCCAGTTGACATTCCTGATCCAGGATTTGTTTCTTTTGCGCCTGGATGGTCCAATCGATATTCGAGAACGGGTCTGATTTGGCATACAAGGTGTTCCAAAAATAGCTGCCGGTGATAAGCTCCTGCTTTTCGAAATCGGTGTATATCACATCACTTGTTATCCCGTTCATGGCATCCTGAATGTCATAAGGGTCATCGTATATTCGATCTGTTGCGAGGCCGCGAATCCCTAGATATTTCAAAGACCTGTAATAGTCGTCAAATATGGAGCGCTTGGATCCGGCAAGCAACATACATTGTGTTATCCTCGGGTTGCTGGCTTGGGTCGTATCTACCACATGCACCATTTTAAATTCCAGGATAATTCTGATACTATCCTGGCAGACCGCTGTATAAACTGAAAATAGTATGACCAGAATAAAGAAGTATTTCTTACACATATACTGTTGGATTAGCTAATACGTTATGTTATGTTCAAATATTTTTTACCATTGATATCTTGGTCAACCGCATCCTGAAACAAAACAAAGTAAGATTATGTCTGTTGTGTACGCCAAATTTTTTTGCCACGCTATGGAACAGATTGTCTACGGTTTTCCTGGAAATGAACATCAGTTTTGCGATCTCGCCGTATTCAAGTCCAGTTGCGTTTAGCAAAAGGAATAAAGATTCTCTTTTTGTAATCCCATATTTCTCGAAGATCGTTGCCCGGTAATAGACCAGGGTATTGTGGGAAGGACAGCGAATGGAACCAATATCGCTCAATGATGTTTGCACAATACGATATGGATTGGTATTAGGGTCGATGATCTTAAATAGAGCGTTGGCATCTGACCTGTTTATAACACCAGTTACGCCAACCTCTGACAAATTCCTGATTACGTAACTGTCGATTTCCTCAACCACACAAATAACACAAATTTCAGGGAAATAGCTGCTGAGATAATCTGATACCGTTGTGCCATCGATTTTCAATAAAAGCGCTTCGACAAAGACGATGTTCGGTAATTCTTTGCAAGTAAGACAATAGGAAATGAACTCAAATCCGTCATCAAATTCGAGCCAGGACATTGCTGGATAGATACTACATAAGTTTTCTTTCAGAACGGCAAAAAAATCCTTTGCCGGACCGATAACGGCCACTCTCACAATCATCTCATGCCAATTTAGACGAGTTTACAGAACAAACAATCCTCGCAAAACAGTTCTGATATTACTTGCGAGGCGAGGGGGGATATGTAAATATATTATATATTCGAATGGCTGGCAAAAAAAATTGGTACTCTGTTAACGTGAATTTCCGTACTGGGCAAACAGGTGTCTGATTTTGTCTGTAAAAAACTCATGGGCCGCCCGGCCGCACCAATACATGGACTGACAAAAGGAAAGTCTTGCACATCAGCAATCTTCATTTGTTATTGATGATTAAATAAACTGTTCCAGTAGTTATGTCGACATCCTCATGAACAACTGCATTGCCATTAGCATGACACAAAACGGAAGTCCATACGAAAACGCTTTGGCCGAACGTATGAACGGAATCATTAAGTCAGAGTTTATTCCCAGGAAACTATTCCGAACCCATGATGAAGCAAGAAAAGCGATTGACAGTATTGTAACTGCATACAACGGTCAAAGGCCGCATGCCAGCTTAGATTATCTGACACCTAACGCTGCTCACACCGTTGAAGGTGTGATCCAGAAACGATGGAAGAGATATAAAAAATCAACTGAACCGATTGAAACGTAAATTGTGTAAAGTAAATACCAGGATTATCTATTAAAAGTGTAAGGTTTTTTCAGGACGAGTCAGGGTCATGCACAATCCAATTAAATTGACCCACTCATTCCGGAGCAAACTGACCCACATTTTTGCTGGCGTAAAATTGCATAACCCGTTTCTATCTTCTCTTCGGTTGCCGCATAACATTCCCTGGCATCGTTCTCTTAAATATACGTCACTGTCATTACCATTGCACCTATTGTGTGCATGCACTATGCAATGCTTACCAATCAATGATTACAGCATAGTGTTATTGTCTTGATGTCAACTGCAGCGGATTGAATGACCGCGGTCATTCAATTTTAAAAGCGAAAAACAAATGTTGGAGTGAGATATATCCAGCTCAATTTGGAGCGGATAAGATGGGTCACTTTCCACCGGATATCATTGGCACATCAAAACCGGAATCACTGGATCAATGCGATCGGATTTTGCACAGAACCGCATGAGCGGTTCAAGCCATTAAGTTCTTGAAATCCAATCGGATAAAGAGCAGAATAAAGCAATAAAAAAATCGAAATCACCTATATCATCTCTTCAATCACAAGTATCCGAATCATTTTTAATATATTTATTACCTCCCCCCGACATAGTTTTCTCCAATATCTGCCTTTACGCGCCTTTTGCATTGTTTTTCTTTTAAATGCTAGCAAAACCTTAATTTTGAATATTATTACCCTTTTTGGGTAATAATATTTATATTTGCAGTGAAAATCAGATTCAGCAATAAAAAACTAGCCAAACAGTTGGAGGACGCTACAGCGATCAAAAAATCGTTTGGTACGATGGCTAAAAAAGTAGCTATGCGGCTGGATGAAATCCACTCTGCCCCTAATCTGGCGGTTCTAAAGCAGCTACCACAAGCCGCCTGCCATGAACTAAAAGGATCAAGAGCAGGCGAATGGGCAGTTAGTATTTCAGCAAACCATCGAATGATTTTTGTACTCGATCACGATCCGCTTCCGCTTAAGGACGATAGATCTATCGAAGAAATACTGGTCACCGACATTATTATTACCGGAACAGAGGATTATCACTAAGAGAAACGCGTTACCATCATGAGTCAGCTTACAAAAGACGAAAGAGAATTGTTGAGCAAACCAGGAGAGTCGATTCTGGAAACACTTGAGCACCTAAAAATG
>DASVMC010000567.1:0-5044 GCA_036384555.1 Niabella sp.
AACCGGAAGCTGCTTTTTACAGCGCGTTGTCTTGCCAGGGAACGGATGAGTTTTTCACGGTTGGAAACGCGGACATCGCTGTTAAAATGCTTGTATTGCTCCAGCGTGAAATCAATCAGGTGTTTTTCATCTGTGTCTTCCAGGTCTGCAGGTGTCCCCTGTACCACAAAACTGTTTTTGCCAAAAGATTCGATCTGGTAGCCCAGCAGTAAAAGGTCCGGTAGCAGCTCATTCAGTAGTACCGCATCAGCGGGTGTCAGCTCCAGGCTAACAGGAAACAGGCTTTTTTGAATAGTGACCGGCGTTCCGGCTGCTGCCTGTTTCATCTGTTGGTACAGGACCCGTTCATGAGCTGCCTGTTGATGGATCAGTAAAAAACCATTCCCGGAAGGCATAAGGATGTATGTATTCAGTATCTGTGTCAGCTCAGTTGTATCATCTACCTCAAAAGCATTTTTCTTTGCCTGCAAGGCAAGATTTTCCCCGCGCTCTTTCCGCTCATAATCAAAAAGGGCTTCTTTCTGCTGAATGGGCTCATAAAACGCTTTCCAGCTTTGCAGTTCCTGTGTGGAAGGTTTTTCAATAAAATGAGCCTGGTTCTTCTGCGTAAATCCTTTGTATAAGGCACCGCCGGAGATCTGTTCCTTTTGGGCTGTAGTAAAAGGTTGATTGATGGAAGGCAACTGCTGAATGGATGCATCCAGGTCAAAGTCCAGTGTGGGCGTAATGCTGAACTGAGCCAGGGCGTGTTTTATCGCCGCCTGTACAAAAGCATACACGATCTTTTCGTCTTCAAATTTTATTTCCTGTTTGGTAGGATGAACATTTACATCTACCTGTTCGGGATCGAGATCAATAAATAGCACATACATCGGAAAGCTGTCGGCAGGAATCAGCTCCTGGTAGGCGTTCATCACCGCATGATTCAGGTAAGCGCTTTTAATAAAGCGGTTATTGACAAAAAAATACTGGTCGCCCCTTGTTTTTTTTGCCGTTTCGGGTTTACCCGTAAAACCATGAATATTCATGTAATCCGTATGTTCTGTAACGGATACCATCTTTGTATTATACGGGTTGCCCAGCAACTGTATGACCCGCTGTTTTAGGCTTCCGGATTCCAGGTGCAGCAATTGCTGCCCGTTGCTTGTAAGCGTAAATTTAATATGCGGATAAGCCATAGCTACCCTCGTAAATTCCTCTACGATATGGCGCATTTCGGCGGCATTGCTTTTCAGGAAATTTCTCCGGGCGGGAATATTAAAAAACAGGTTTTTCATGGCGATGCTGGTTCCTTCAGGTACAGCAACCGGCTCCTGTTTCATAACGGTGCTATTGGCTATTTCAATAAAGGTTCCGGTTTCATCGCCGGCTCGTTTTGTTTTGAGTGTTACTTCGGCTACGGCTGCAATGGAAGCCAGTGCTTCGCCCCGGAAACCCATAGTGCGGATATGAAAAAGGTCCTCAATATTACGGATCTTGGAAGTAGCGTGCCGCTCAAAACACATACGGGCATCCGTTTCGCTCATCCCGCTGCCATTATCCACTACCTGCAACAGGGTTTTGCCGGCATCTGCTACGATGAGTTGTATGGAACCGGCCCCGGCATCTACTGCATTTTCCAGCAATTCCTTTACAGCACTGGCAGGGCGTTGAATGACTTCACCCGCTGCAATCTGGTTAGCAATATTATCAGGTAATAAAAGGATCTTATCCGCCACAGTGCGCTTAAATTTTAGCCGGTAAAGGTACATTTTTTAATGCATCCTCAAATGCCTCCTCAATTATAAACGAGCTGTATACCCTAAGGGGAGCCGGCTTATTGCAGTCTCTGATTGTTGCTTTGAATATGATTGCAAATATGGCTTAATGTTGATGACCGGCAGGCGGAAGGATATTATTTTATAAAGCAGCACTTAATTGGCAGGGATTTGCATCCGATTGCTGTATTTTTGCGGCTTGCAATGTATTCCGCTGCTGGCGGAGGCAGATAAATTCAAAAAAATATGAGCAAAGGACCTGTTTCTCAGTTTATTGAGCATCACTACAGACATTTTAATGCCGCGGCATTGATAGATGCTGCAAAAGCGTATGAAGCCCACATGAACGCGGGTGGGAAAATGATGATTACCCTGGCAGGGGCAATGAGCACCGCTGAGCTGGGTATTTCCCTGGCCGAAATGATCCGTCAGGATAAAGTGCAGATCATTTCCTGTACCGGCGCTAACCTGGAAGAGGATGTAATGAATCTTGTGGCACATTCTCATTACAATCGTGTTCCTAATTACCGGGATCTGACTCCAAAGGAGGAATGGGAATTGCTGGAGAATCATTATAACCGGGTTACCGATACCTGCATCCCCGAAGAAGAAGCTTTCCGGCGTTTGCAGCAACATTTGTATCAGCAATGGAAAGACGCGGAGACAAAAGGAGAGCGTTATTTCCCCATGAATTTTTATATAAAACAGTGCTGAGCGGAGTACTGGAACAGTATTATGAAATAGACCCGAAAGACAGCTGGATTGTTGCTGCAGCGCAAAAAAACATCCCTATAGTAGTACCGGGCTGGGAAGACAGTACAACAGGGAACATTTTTGCCAGTTATGTAATTAAAGGGGAATTGAAAGCGAATACCGTTAAGAGTGGTATTGAATATATGACCTGGCTGGCTGATTGGTACCGGAATAACAGCGCCGGGAAAGGGGTTGGTTTCTTCCAGATTGCGGGCGGTATTGCCGGTGATTTCCCCATTTGTGTGGTGCCGATGATGTACCAGGACCTGGAATGGCATGATGTTCCGTTCTGGAGCTATTTTTGCCAGATCAGTGACAGCACTACTTCATATGGCTCTTACTCCGGAGCTGTCCCCAATGAAAAGATCACCTGGGGAAAATTAGATATTGATACCCCTAAATTTATCGTGGAAAGTGATGCCACCATTGTGGCCCCGCTGATGTTTGCCTGGATATTGGGTTGGTAAATACCTGTATAATAGTTATTAAGAAAGGGGCTCACAGGCCCCTTTCTTATATTCTTTTGTTTTAGAAAAGATGCAGATTCCGGAATGAAATGATCTATCCTATACTGCAAATAAAGAGGCCGCCTGTATTAATAAGCGGCCTCTTTGTGCTATATGATTGTTTCGTTCTAATCAGCCCTGTAAGCTGTAACAGTTTTAGACGAAGCCTGCTTACCATCTTTATCCACCTGAATAATCTTTACAAATAGTTTGCTGGTGCCGGCTGTATCTATTTGTTCTGAATGTTTACTGCAGGAAGCAGCACCCAGTCCAACAAAAGCAACAAATAGCAGCAGCACTTTATTTCTTTTGGTAAGGAACAGCGCCATCAGACATAATGCAAAGATGGAGAATCCCAGTAAGGAAACTGCTTTACCGGCAGCCGTAGCAAAGGAATAGGAAATATTTTGTGTTGAATTCCCGTTAAGCGCTTTAGAAGCGACATCTCCGGCTTTTGCAAATGTTTTTCCATCCTGTGAAACCCATATTTCAAAATGGTCATTATTGGTTTCTGTTTCTGTTGTCCAGTTCACCTGTAATTGATTGGTTACAATGCTTGCGCTTATAGAACCAAAGCTAACGGGCAGCGGTGTGGGAGCAAAATAGTTAGTAGCTACATCTGCTATACCCGGCTCTAAAGAAATAAGGTGGGTTACTCTCACTTCTTTGGTGGTGGTATTAGCGGTAGAGGGGTCAAGATACAGCAAACCTGCATCTGTGCTTCCTCCTCCGCCTTGCGCAGAAAGATAAAAACCGCCTGTTGAGGATAGAGCTATACCTGTAACTGCCTGGCCAAAATCGCTGCCATCAGTATCTTTTACATACCATTTAAAATTGGCTTGTGTAACAGAAGCGGGGCCGGTTGCAGTGTTCAGCGTGGCAGGGGTGATCATATAAAGTTTTGAAACGCCACCACCAGCATCCTGGTTTACCAGGATAAACATATTGTTGTTCCCGTCAAAAACCAGATCTCCATTATTGAATTCGGTACCTGTATTGCCATCATCCAAAGTAACCTGTCCCAGATTCTCGAATTGATCAGCAGATCCGTCAGGATGGGTCATAAAGCGCGCCATATATATATTGCCGCTGGCTCCTGTCAGAACCATATAGGCCCAGCCATCCTGCCTGATACCGAGTCTTCTGAAATAGATTTCCTCAGTTGATGCGCCGTTCATATCTATCGTGGAAAGTGCTTCTACGGCAGATGGATAGGGATCTCCTCCGGATGGGGTTGCCGTGGAATAAACTTCAAAGTCTCCTGTGTTGGGACGCACGGGGATATAATAAATATACCCTCCCGTGTTCATTCCCATAGCCGAAGATTGAACGTTACCGAATTTAGTAGTGCTTCCGGAGTATATCCCTGTAGAAGGATTAATACCAGTGTATTGAGCTATCTGGGTGCTGTTCCAGTTATTTACCGTGTAAACAATATCCTGGTTGTAAGCAAGTTGCGTAAATACAACAGAGAGCAGTAATAGTAGGACTTTTTTCATAATTGAACGTTAATTTTAAGTGTTTAGCTAAATTTTATATTTTGAATAGTGCTGAGTTTTGACCATATATATTCCAGAGGGCCACGGCTATGTTTCTGCAGCCAGTATTTTGAAAAGAGCAGCAGAAATAATCCAATGAGAATGCTTAGCAGAAAACTACCGGTAACACCGATCTTATTGGCTAAATTCAATCCAAAAGGGAAAAAGAATAAAGAGCCGATAATTGATTGTACGATATAATTGGTTAAGCTCATTTTTCCCAGGTAAGTGAATGGGAAAAGCGTCCTTTGAAATGTAGTATTGAACAGTATAATGAATAAGGCAATAAGTCCGAAAGAGAAGCTTAGGTTCAGCCAGAGTGAAAAGGTAAGTGCAACGATGTTATTGAAGGCTTCCGTCGCATGAGGATCTATTAGGCGATGTTTTTGCGTATAAATGAGGCTGAAAAGCGTAAATGAAGCGAATAACATGCTCAGCCAAAACTTTTTATTGTATTTTCTGGTGTTAAAGATGGCTAACCTTCCGGCAA
>DASVMC010000568.1:0-7263 GCA_036384555.1 Niabella sp.
CACTCTGATCAACACTGATCAATCTTTTTCCTCTGTGGGCATTCATTGCGACATGATCAAAGTAGGTATACTCATTTCTTAATACCTTACCCAATGGTTGGGGAATTCCCTGAGAATAATCTTCATTCCCAAAGAAAGTCTCTGAAACAATCCTGTAAATGGAAGACGTTTCTTTATGAAACCGGTTAAAGCTCAGATGATAACTAATCAGGAAAAAAATAAGCAGCCCACAGACCAGGCCAATGCTAAGTCCGATTACATTCAACAGGAAATACATTCTATTTCTTGAAAGGTTCCTCCAGGCGGTTTTTAGATAACTTTTGACCATTGTCTCCTTAATTGAGTATTGAAAATCGAGATCTTTACCAAATGCCGGGTGCACGGTTCCTCTTTTTCATTCCAATTCCAAATCAGCACATTACCGGGACGACTGATAGCTGATGCTCTTTTTCAGCTATTGCTTTTATTTATTGACACTTCCTCCATTTTATCATCTTTACTTCACACTTCCCTACTCACTCCGCAGCGCCTTTACCGGGTTGGAGCGGGCAGCTTTTATTGCCTGAAAACTTACCGTCAGCACAGTTATCAGGAGTGCACCTGATCCGGAGATAATAAATACCCACCAGCTCATGGTTGTTTTGTAGTTATATTGCTTCAGCCAGCCTGACAAATAATACCAGGCAAGCGGAACCGCAATAAAACAGGAGATGCCTACCAATACAGCAAACTCTTTTGAAAGCATCTTCCATAAATTCAATACCGAAGCACCCAGCACCTTACGCACCCCGATTTCTTTCCTGCGCTGTTCTGCAACAAAGGAAGCAAGCCCAAACAGGCCAAGACAGGATATAAATATAGCAAGGACCGTGAAAAATGTGGCCAGCCTGCCTACGCGTTGCTCATCAGCAAACTTCCCGGCGTAATCTTCATCGTTAAAGGTATAATCAAACGGGGCGGCGGGATTATACTTTTTGAAAACAGCTTCAATTTTGGAAAGTGCATCCTTTACACCAATACCTGGTTTCATTTTCACCGTAATAACATTTGCCCATCCGGGATCATAAGTAAAAACGGTAGGTGTCACCGGCTGGTAAGGCGACTCCATGACCATATCTTTTATAACACCAACAACCGTATAATTCTTATCATTCCATTGTATGGTTTGGCCAACAATATCCCGCTTCATATTGATCTGTTTAACGGCAGCTTCATTCAATATCATTCCAAGGCTGTCTGTTGAAAAGTCTTTTGAAAAATCACGTCCTTCCTTTATTTTCCAGCCAATGGTTTTTCCAAAATCAAGCGTTACACCAATGGTACCGAAGGAGGGTAAGGTACCGGGATCTTTACCCTGCCAGTTAAAGCCGATCTGGTTTGAAAATACAGCAGTAGTCGGACTCGACGATTCTGCCATATTCTCAACAGCCCCCGTCGCTATTAAATCGCTGCGCAAGGCGTCATAATGACCATACAGATCAGGGGTTGACATAAATACCGTTATCAGACCTGCCTTATCATAATTCACCGGGCGGTTTTGTGCATACAGAATCTGTTTATAAACAATAACAGTCCCTATAATGAGCGCAATGGAAAAGGTAAACTGTATTACCACCAGGATTTTGCGGGGCAGCGATGCATATTTACCTCCACGGAACGTGCCCTTCAAAACTTTTATCGGTTCAAATCTTGACAGATACAAGGCCGGGTAGCTACCGGAAATAAGCCCCGTTATCAATGTGAACACTAATGCCACCAGCCAGAAAATACCGTTTCCCCAGGGTATATGGATGCTCTTATCAGCCAGTTTATTAAATACCGGCAGCAACAATAGAACCAATCCTATTCCAAGTACAAAAGAAAGAAGGGCTACCAGTACCGATTCGCTTAAGAACTGGCTGATCAGCTGGCTTCTTACAGAACCCACTGTTTTGCGGATACCCACTTCCTTTGCCCTTTTCTCACTGCGCGCGGTAGACAGGTTCATAAAATTAATGCAGGCCAGCAATAATACAAATACGCCAATGACTCCAAACAGCCATACAAACCGTATACGGCCCGCCTCTGCTCTGCCATCTTTGAACTCGCTGTATAAACGCCATCTATCCATAGGATGCAATAAAGCTTCCTCCCGGCCTTCTGTCGCTGCATTTTTATGCGCCATGACCACATTCCTGATCCTGCCCGTGATCTTTTCAAAATCAGCAGCGGTATGCACCTGCACAAAACATTGCCAGGAGTGATTATTCCATTGCGTTGCGGCCTCTTTCAGCCAGTTTTCTGTTGTAATGTATTTCTTCCAGGGCAGCAGGAGCTTGGTATCGTATAAGGTCGTATTGTGGGGTAAGTCTTCAAATACTCCTGCCACTTTAAAGTCATACTTGTTATCAAACCGTATGGTTTTTCCAATGGCATCCCTGTTACCAAACAACGACTTTGCAACCGACATGCTTATTAACACAGAAGAAGGGTCACTGAGTGCGTCTCTGTTCCCTTTTATCATTTTCATCGAAAACATAGAAGGAAAACCTTCTTCCACCCACATACCCTGTCCGGTAATTTTAGTATCTCCAACTGCCATCACATGCCCGAAATTCCAGGAAGCCATAGCTATTTTTTCAAAATCGCTTCCATATTTGCTACGCAATTCTTCGCCCACCGGCATCGCCACGGCATTGCCTGTATTTTTACTGCCGTCGTTATCAATATAGGTGGTCATCAGCTGGGCCAGTTGCTTGTGGTTGGCATGATAGCTGTCATAGCTCATTTCATCCCATATCCACAAACCGATCAGCATGGCTACGGTTATACCAATAGCTAACCCCAGTATATTGATCATGGAGTAAATTTTACTCTTGGCGATATTTCTCCAGGCGATTTTAAAATAATTTCTGATCATAGAATTGAAATTTCAGATTTGAAGATTGAGTATTCATTTTTCAGCATATTTTTATTTACTCCTCTTTCTGCTCATTCATTTTACATATACCTGTCTTTTATTTTTATCTCTTATTCCAATTTTTAGACTTCTCACTCGCTTCGCAGGGATTGAACGGGATTAATGCTTGCTGCTTTAACCGCCTGAATGCTTATTGCAAGCAGCGCAACAAGAACAGCAATAAATCCTGCCAATGCAAACATCCACCATTGAATATTGATGCGATACGCAAATACCTGCAACCACTCCTGCATTGCCCAACCCGAAAGAGGAATTGCGGTGAGCAACGCCAGCACAACGAGCAATAGCATATTCTTTGTCAATAATTGTACGATGCCCGTTACCGAAGCGCCCAATACTTTACGGATACCGATTTCTTTCTCCCGCTGTTGTGTTGCATGAACAATTAAACCGAAAACGCCCATTGCTGCCACGCATAGCATTACGATGCTGAACAGCATAAAAAGCGTTTGCTGTTTATACTGAACGGTATACTGTTTAGCCAGCACATCGTTCACCCATTGCACATCAAACAGCCTGGATGGATATACTTTTTGCCATGCGCTGTGTATTTGCCGTACGAGCTCTTTTCCCCGCCCCGGGCTTACACGGATAAACAGGTTGGAATAATCGATCTGATTATCTGCAAAAATCACAGTAGGACTAAGCGGCTGGAAAAGCGATTCTCTGTAAAAATCTTTTAATACTCCCACCGGTACAAAGCCGAATCCAGGTATGGGCTCATTCATATGCCGGATATTTAATTGCTTTGCAGTACCTGCTGTAACCATTACGGCATGACTCTTTATGTAAGCCATGTAATCCTCTTTATTCATACGCATTATCGAATCCTGGTTATAGGCATCTGTACCATATGCTGCAGACAGTTCCCGGCCTGATTGCAGCTGCAGATCAAGCGTTTTTATAAAGTCGAAATCCGCTACAATCTGGCTTATTTTAATTTTCTCTTCCTTTTTCAGCGGGTTATCTATCGTAGAGGACATGGTGGTACTTCCCGTTTCAGGATACCATCCTGCAAAACTCACCTGCTGTACGCCGTTAATTTTCAGCAATTCATTTTTCAATACGGGCGCTTTTCCTTCCCAGGAATGCAGACCGATATATAACAAATTATCTTTCTGATAACCGATATCTTTTGTATTAATATAATGCATCTGCCTGCTCGCAATAATTAAAGCAGTCAACACAGATATGGCAATCACAAACTGGATGAAAACCAATACCTGTCTTACCCTGGCAGGTGCTGCTGAAAATAACCCGGAGATCCGTCCTCTTAAATTATCTGCCGGCTTAAAACCTGACAAGACCCATGCGGGATATATACCGGTAAAAAAGCTTAGCAGGATAATGGTTATTAAAAAGGGCAGTAAGAAAAACGGATCTGAAAATAATGTTGCCTGTAATGGATGGCCGATAAAAGATTCGAGTGCGGGAAGCAATAAAAAGAACAATACCAAGGCCAGTAACGCGGAAAAAGAGAAGAACAGACCGGCTTCAATAAGAAATCCATATAACACCTGTTTTCTCTCCGCACCCAATATTTTCCTGATACCGGTTTCTTTATAGCGCTTAAACAGCCGGGCAGTGGTTAAGTTAACAAAATTGATACAGCCGATTATAAGCACCAGAATGCCTACACAGGCAATGATATACACATTTCTATAGCTGCCTTTCGTTTCCAACGCAGCATCAAAATCAGAATGCAGATAAATATCTTTTAGCGGCTGCAGCAGTATTGAGTTCCCGGTCCGGGAGTGATTATCTATGAACGCCGCGTACCATTTATTAATTTTTTCCTGGAATACGGCAACATTCGTCTTTGGCTTTAATAAAAAATATACCTGTGTATAGGTACCGCCCCCTTCTTTATTAAGTGCTTCCCTCCTGGGTCGTTCCAGTTCTATTGCCGCTGCGCGCAGGTGCGTATTTGATGGAATATCTTTTACTACGGCAATAATATGATACGGCGTAGCCTTACTTTCCCAGGTTGGCATATTATAGACGGTTAGCCCCACCGGGTCCTTATCTTTAAAAACGCTGTTCTTTAAGCTTTCTGTAATGATTAAATTATTTTGCTCGCCAACCAGCTGCAGGCTTCCGGCAACAAGCGTAAAATCAAAAATACGGGGTAATGAAGTATCTCCTCTGAGGGTCTTTATTTTGATGCCTTCTGCATTGTTTGCGGTCAGCTTCAGGTTCAATTCAGATGGAGTTGCCTGTGCAAAGTCTTCCAGTTCCGGAAAGCGGTTTCTTAGTTCGGGGCCTAGCCCTAAAGGAGATGAAGAGGAAAGCATCAGGTTCCCTTCCCCCATTTTTTGCTGGTAAAGCACCCGGTATATATCATCCGCACGTTTCCAGAAACGGTCATAGGATAGTTCATCTTTCACAAAAGTGAAAACAAGCATGCCGGTACACAGTCCAATGGTTACACTGAAGATGTTAATAAAAGAAAACAGTTTGTTTTTAACAAGTGTCCGCCAGGCTGTTTTTAGGTAGTTTTTGATCACAAAGTTCAGATTTCAGAATTGAGCGTTGAGAATTCAGTCACCAGTTTTCAACACCTGCTCTCTACCCGCCATTCGCCATGACCATGAATCATGGACTAATTACCATTCCTTATACCAGGATATTTTCCGTAACGGTATGCCCGTCCAGCATACGGATAATGCGATGGCTGTAACGCGCATCATGTTCACTATGCGTAACCATTACAATAGTGGTACCTGCTTCATTCAGATCGGTAAGCATCTGCATAACCTCGTTACCGTTACTGCTATCCAGGTTACCCGTAGGCTCATCCGCAAGGATCAGCTTCGGCCGGTTCACCACGGCCCTTGCAACGGCTACACGCTGTTGCTGGCCGCCGGAAAGCTGCTGTGGAAAGTGATTCCTACGATGCATAATTTGTACTTTTTCCAACACCTCATCTACCCTGGCCTTCCGGTCTGACTTCTTTACACCGGCATACATCAATGGCAATTCCACATTCTCAAAAACAGTCAGTTCGTCAATTAGGTTAAAGCTCTGGAATACAAACCCAATATTCTTTTTACGCATGTCTGCCCGCTTGCGTTCGTTAAACTTAGCCACTTCCACGCTGTTAAATAAAAAACTGCCGGCATCAGGGTCATCCAGCAGCCCCAGGATATTTAACAGGGTGGACTTTCCGCAACCGGAAGGACCCATTACAGCTACGAATTCACCTTCCTTTACATCAAAGGACAGATCATTTAAAGCAACTGTTTCCACTTCTTCCGTGCGGTAAATCTTCTCCAGGTTGGTGATCTTGATCATATAAGCCGCTTCTGTTTTGGCAGGTGCTGTTTGCAAATTTTCTGATTCGGGTTTTGTATTTATTGCGTCCATATAAGGAGGTTTGATTTGAATAATTATATGTTAAGTGCTCAGTATTCAGTTCTCAGTTTTCAGTATTCAGTAAAAGAACTGTGCAAGGCTTCCAATTACCATTTTTTCCATAATTTTAATTCATAATCTAAAAAAAACACTATGCAAGATTTTACCAAATTAGCAATATGGCAAAGAAGCCATCTGCTCACGTTAAATATCTACCGTATCAGCAAAAAATTTCCCAAAGAGGAAAGTATGGCACTGGTTTACCAAATCAGGAAAGCTGCTTATTCCATACCAACTAATATAGCAGAAGGCTGTGGAAGAGGAACGACACCTCAATTCAAGAACTTTCTCAATATTGCTGCCGGCTCTGCTGCTGAGCTTCACTATCAGCTCATTTTATCTAAAGATCTTTTATATCTTCCTCCCACTATTGCCGATGAGCTGATTCAGGAAATTATAGAAATCAAAAAAATGATTCATGGTTTTATGAATAAGCTTTAAAAGAACTATTGCAAGCATTCAGCTGTTAGCCGCCAGTTACATTTATTACTGACAACTGACCCCGATAGCTATCGGGTCCGATAACTGATAACTATTTCTTTAATATCAACTCCTGCATATCTCCATAATTTTCATAGCTGCTGGTAATCACTTTATCACCGGGCTTCAGACCTTTCAGCACTTCAAAATAATCAGGGCTCTGGAGGCCCAGCTGCACCTCTGCCCGGTAAGCCGTTTTGCCGTCATCACTTATCTTAAATACCCAGTTGCCGCCCGTTTGCTGGTAGAAGCCACCACGAGGCAAAAGAACAGCAATCTTTTCTTCGCTCAGCGCTAAATTGATCTGCAGCGTCTGACCGCGCCGGATGTCTTTTGGCGCGTCACCAACAAATTCCATATCCACCTGGAAACGGCCGTTGGCTACCTGCGTATATATTTTTTTAACTCGT
>DASVMC010000569.1:0-5541 GCA_036384555.1 Niabella sp.
CGGTAGTTGATGAACATTATTATGTACCACCGGGCTGGTTTATTTACAATCAGGATTTTTATGACCGGTACGACCGGGAAAAGTCAAAAGTATATTTGGGTGAATATGCGGCCCATTTACCCGGCCGTCCTAACAACCTGGAAACAGCACTGGCCGAAGCGCTTTATCTTACTGCGCTGGAACGCAACGGTGATGTGGTGCAGATGGCCTCCTACGCGCCTTTACTGGCAAAAGAAGGGCATACGCAGTGGAATCCCGACCTGATCTACTTTAATAACACAACGGTAAAACCTGCAACAGGTTATTATGTGCAGCAGTTGTTCGGACAAAACCAGGGCGATCAGTATATTCCGGTAAAGGCGGTGTTTTCGGTGAGTGCTGAAAAAGTAAAAAAACGTATTGCGTATTCCATCGTAAAAGATTCAAAATCGAATGAGCTTATTGTAAAACTGGTAAATCTTTTATCGGTTAGGGTAACCGTTTCATTAGAAGAAATGCTATTGCAGACCGGCGATGCACCGGTGATCAAAACGGTGCTTCAGGGCCGGCCTGATTCCCGGGAGAGCAGGCCGGTACAATCGGGTATTTCGATGAAGGCATCGGGCAGCATTGACTTAGCTCCCTATTCTTTTACGCTGTTACGGATGAAACTGAAAATATGAAAAAAAAGATGCGGATACGATTCATGGTAAGCCTGCTGTTATTGCTCTCCTGTCTGAAAGCAGCAGCACAGGATGCTGTAACGGCATTTGCGCTTTCTGAAGTGCGGCTGTTGAAAAGCCCTTTTGCAGATGCTTGCCAGACCGACCTGAACTACATGCTGTCCCTTGATCCGGATCGCTTGTTAGCGCCTTTTTTAAGAGAAGCGGGACTGCCACCCAAAGCCCAAAGCTATGGTAACTGGGAGAACACAGGTCTGGATGGCCATATAGGAGGCCATTATCTATCGGCACTGGCAAATATGTATGCCTCTCTGCATAACAATGAAGTATTGCACCGGCTGAATTATATGCTTGATGAACTGGAAAGATGCCAGAAGCATAACGGGAATGGCTATGTGGGAGGAATACCAGGCAGCAAGCAATTCTGGACGGCTATAGCAGCAGGAAAAATTAAAGCAGATGGTTTTTCGCTGAATGGCAAATGGGTGCCCTGGTATAATATGCATAAATTATTTGCCGGCCTTATTGATGCTTACCGGATTGCAGGTATTGCAAAAGCAGGGACCATTTTAATAAAACTTTCGGAGTGGTGCTTTCATATTACACAGAACCTGGATGAGGCGCAAATGCAGGATATGCTGCGTTGCGAGCAGGGAGGAATGAACGAGGCCCTTGCTGATGTGGCAGCCATTACCGGGAATAGACGATACCTGCATCTGGCCGAACGGTTTTCACACCGGGCAATACTGGATCCATTGATGCAGCAAAGGGATATGCTTACGGGGCTGCATGCCAATACGCAGATCCCTAAAGTGATCGGCTTTATGCGGATCGCAGAGCTGTCGGGAGATCAGGCATGGGCGGCTGCTTCCGGGTTTTTCTGGCAAACAGTAGTCAGCCATCGTACGGTTTCGTTCGGAGGCAACAGCGTTCGTGAACATTTCAATCCGGTAAATGACTTTTCATCGATGCTTGAGTCGCGGGAGGGACCGGAAACCTGTAACTCCTACAACATGCTTAAATTGACCAGACATCTTTTTCTGCAGCATCCTTTTGCTAAATACATGGACTATTACGAACGCACGGTGTACAATCATATCCTTTCTTCGCAGGATGCAGCTGGAGGATTTGTTTATTTTACGCCAGTACGGCCCAGGCATTACAGGGTGTATTCGCAGGCGCAGCAGGATTTCTGGTGCTGTGTAGGATCGGGCATGGAAAATCACGGAAAGTATGGGGAAATGATCTATGCCCGTAACAGGGAGGGTCTTTACGTAAATTTATTCATCCCTTCTGTACTGACCTGGAAGGAAAAAGAGGTGCAGCTGACCCAGCAAACCCAATTCCCTTATGAGGAGAAAAGCAGTTTGAAGTTAACACTTAAACAAACCAAACGCTTTGCGCTGTACATCCGGAAGCCGTCCTGGATAGCGGGCCGTTATATGGAAGTGGTCATCAATGGTGAAAAGCAATTGCTTGCAGCAAATGATCATTCTTATATAGTGATCAACCGTTCCTGGAAAAACGGCGATGTGGTTACGGTGCAGCTGCCCATGCATACGTCGGCAGAGCCATTACCCGACGGATCCGACTGGGTATCCTTTGTACATGGACCGCTGGTGCTTGCTGCTGTTACTGATACAACGGATTTAACAGGCATATACGCAGACAGCAGTCGTTCAGGGCATATTGCCAACGGGCCGCTTTATCCTTTGGAAACGGCGCCCATATTGCTCAGCAACCGAACAGATCTTGATAAAAAAATAATACCCGTTCCCGGTGAGCGCCTGCACTTTGCCATAAAGGAAGGGCTGTTTCCTATAGCGTACCGGTCGTTACAGCTGGTTCCTTTTTTTTCAATCCGGCATGCGCGGTATATGATTTACTGGCCCTACACCACGCAGTCTGGCTGGCAGCAACGAAAAGATGCAATCAGGTTGGCTGATTCGGTGCGGCTGAACCTGGAAAAGCAGACCATTGACCGGGTAACGCCGGGAGAACAGCAACCGGAATCGGACCATAATTTTAAGGGAGAAAACACGCAAACAGGCATCCATAATGACCGTCACTGGAGGGATGCGCAAGGATGGTTTAGCTATGATCTGAAAAATACGACAAAGGATGCACGCAGATTGCGTATTACTTACTGGGGAGCAGACAGTAGCCGGAACTTTGATGTTTTTGTGAATGATCAGCTTCTTACAAGTGTATTCCTGGATGGCTCCAAGGGATCCCGTTTTGTTGAAATGGATTATCAATTGCGGCAGCAGGATCAGCCGGCTGTATTGACCATCAGGTTCCAGGCTGCCGGTGGCTCCGTTGCAGGAGGCATTTATGAGGTCCGGTTAATGCGCTGACAGGATGACCCCACATATATGGATAACTGCGGTATTCTTCTTTTAAGCAGGTATTTTTGATAGCGGTTACAGGCAGAGCCGGCAACGGTGCATCAGTAAAGCCAACTGCCTTTTTGTTATTTTATATGAATCATTAAATTCCGTGATATGCGGTTGGTAATATTGTTTGTTGCATTATTATTTAGCTTTAAAAGCTGGCCTGCTGCAACTATTCCTGTTCAGAACATAGGGATCGCTGAAGGGCTTTCCAACAACTCGGCCACCAGTATTATCCAGGATAAATTTGGATTTATCTGGATTGGTACCTTCGACGGCTTAAACCGGTATGATGGGTTTGAGTTCAAAGTATACCGGAACCGGTGGCACGACAGCACTTCGTTGATCAATAATCACATTGTAACCCTGGGTGCCAGCACAACAGGAATATGGGCAGGCTCTCTGAAAGGAGTTAGCTTTTTTAATTATGCGCGGCAGACTTTTCAATCCTTCAGTTACCGGCCTTTTAATTCCGATCATATTCAAAAAATGGAAGCCCGGTGCAATGAGCTGTTTATAGCTCATGATACGGTTTACCTGGGTACAGAAGATAAAGGGCTTTTGCTATTGGAGCCGGGAAAGAAATGGTTTACACAGATCGCGTACAATGCCAATGCCGATTATAATATACAGGGAATGTGTGAATACCGGGGTACGCTTTATTTATTCATAAAAAATACAGGGCTTTGTTCATTAGACAGGAAGAGCAGGAAGATAAAGCTGGTTTCCGGAGCTATAACCGATGGCGGAAAATTATTGCCGGTACCCGGTCGTGATTGTATTTATATAGGTTCCCAGAACGGATTATTCCAGTATCATTTATTTTCCGGCAAAATGGAAACAAGCGTATATAACGCAAGGATGCCTGTCCGGAATATAACAGGCTTGCTGCTAAGCAGCAACAACCGGCTTTGGGTAAGTACCGACGGAGGGGGCATAGCGGTATTTAATATAAATAATAGCGAGGCAGCTTATATTACAGAGGGTAACGCCGTTACCCAGTTAAAAAGCGGTACTGTTTATACCGTCTTTGAAGACAGGGAATCTAGGAAATGGATAGCCACTTTGCGGGGGGGTATCAGTATTGCCGATAACAAAAAACGATTGTTTGAACCTATTAAAAAGGATCCGTTCAATAAGAATTCGCTGATCAGCAATTTTACGCTTTCATTTGGCGAAGACGCGGAACACTTCATCTGGATTGGAACAGACGGTGGCGGCCTTTCCTGCTGGGACCCTCGTAGGAACACTTTTTCTAATTTTGCGCACGATGCCCGTATTCCCGGAACGCTTGGCAGCAATTTTGTGGTAAGCCTTCTTTCTGATTACAGGAACCGTCTGTGGGTAGCCACGTTTGGAGGAGGGGTGCAGCTTATGGACAGGGCCACAGGAAAATTTATGAATTATCCGTGTTACAATCCGGCCTTGAATAAATACGATATCAATTTCTGGAAACTGTTTCAGGACAGTGCACACCGCCTGTGGGCAGGTGCCACACGGGGAGGCGCTATGTATTTGTTCAATGAGATCCTGAACAAATGGGAACTTTTTGACAACCGGCTTACAAACATACATGCCATTAACCAGGACCGGGACGGCGATCTGTGGGCGGGGAACTATAAGGAATTAATAGCGGTGGATATAAAGTACAAACGCCATTTATATTACCCTGTAGACTATCCGATCTTATGTATTTATACGGATTCAAAAAACAGGATCTGGCTGGGGAGCGAGGGGGGAGGACTGATCCTTTTTGATAAGCGGAAGCATACCTTTAAACACTTTACGGAAGCGGACGGCCTGCCCGGTAATACTATACTTAATGTGCTTGAGGATGATGCCGGGTATCTGTGGTGCAGCTCTTACAACGGGCTTTCCCAATTCAACCCGGATAAAAGAGAAGTAAAGAACTATGATGTGGATGATGGATTGCAAAGCAATGAGTTTAATTACAATGCCGCTCTCAGGCTTAGTGACGGGCAATTGCTTTTTGGCGGTATCGACGGGTTTAATAAATTCAATCCCAAAACGATTACTGAGAAGAACAGTGATATGCTGGCTCCGGTTATTACTGCTGTAAAAATTAATAAAGTACCGATTGAACAAACGGCTTATTGGAAGGCAGCAATGCCCATTGAGAACCTAAGCGCCATAAAACTGCCTTTTAAAGATGCAAATCTTGACATCTCTTTTGTAACAATAGCCTTTACCTCGCCGGGGAAAATACAATATGCTTATTTTTTGGAAGGGTGGGACAGGACCTGGAACCATACTGCCTCCCGTAGTTTAACTTATAACAATCTGCGGGAAGGGAACTATACATTACATATTAAATCTACGAATGCATCCGGAGAATGGAGCACTATTGCAACAAAACTGCAGATAACGGTATTGCCACCCTGGTACAGGAGCTGGTGGGCCTGGGTGCTGTATGCAGGTCTTGCCATTGGTGCCCTCTATACCTATCTGAATTATAAAACAGCCCG
>DASVMC010000570.1:0-6551 GCA_036384555.1 Niabella sp.
GATTTTGTATTCGGCAAAGCCCAAAAATTCTCCGAAGGAACAGATGTGAGCATCTTTGCCTGCGGTCACCTGGTATGGAATGCCATCCAGGCGGGTATCATCCTTGAAGAAAAAGGCCTGAGCGTAGAGGTAATCAATATCCACACTATCAAACCATTAGATGAAGAAGCTGTGCTGGCGTCCATCAAAAAAACAAAATGTGCGGTTACTGCGGAAGAGCACAATATCTATGGCGGTATGGGTGACGCCGTTGCGCAATGTGCCGCTAAGCACTTCCCTATTCCTATTGAATATGTAGGTACGCTGGATACATTTGGAGAGAGCGGTACGCCTGATGAATTGCTGAAAAAATATCACCTGGATGTACCGGATATTGTAGCCGCTGCCGAAAAGGTGCTGGCCCGTAAAAACGGGTAACCGGCAATAAAAAAATTCAAATGATCTGCAAAGCAGATCATTTTTTTTGCATAGAACTATTCGTTTGCCGCCATTAAACTTTTTATTACTTTTCCGGTCAAAGCAAGGCCGGCGCCCGAATGGAACAAGTTCAGAATGACGAAACATTAGTGGCTCTTTTTCGTAACCCAGCTACGAAAGAGGCTGCGTTTACCGCTATTGTGCATAAATACCGGGAGCGCCTGTACTGGCATATACGGCGGTTAGTGGTGGTGCATGAGGATGCAGATGACATCCTGCAAAACGTGTTTATAAAAAGCTGGAAAGGACTGGACCATTTCCGGGAAGACAGCAGCCTCTACACCTGGCTGTACCGCATCAGTACCAATGAATGCCTTACTTTTCTTCAAAACCTGAAAAAGAGAAGGGCTATTAATGCCGCACCGGCGGATCAGGAACTGACCTCCCGGATAAAAGCCGACCCGCAGTTTGATGCAAATAAAATTGAATGGAAATTACAATTGGCCATTCAGCAATTGCCCGAGCAGCAACGGCTCATTTTTAACCTGAGGTATTTTGATGAAATGCCTTATCAGAAAATGAGCGCACTGCTGGGGGTCACTGAAGGCGCCTTAAAAGCCAGCTACCATCATGCAGCAAAAAAGGTGGAAAATTATTTATTAAATGATTAAACAAGTACTCCCAAAAAGCGTCTGATTAAAGAGAAATGGAGGATAAAGAAGAAATATTGCCCATTTTAAGCGGACTAAAAAAGCACCACCGCAACACACTGAACGCTGTTTTTAGTGTGCCGGATGCTTATTTTGACACTTTCTCAAAGAACCTGCTGCAAAAGATCCGGGCCGCAGATCAGCACATGACCGTAAAAGAGGAGCTGCAGTCCTTTACGACGCTCGGCAGCATTTCCAAACAAATGCCTTTTACGGTACCTGATTCCTATTTTAAAGAAACCCGTAATTATAAACCAACAAAACCTGCACCCGTTCTTTCTTTCAGGAAAGGCATTTCCATTGCGGCAAGCTTTATCATCATTGCCACTGCAAGTATTTTTTTAGTTGCCCGGAAACCTGCTGATGACGGGTTCCACCCGCCATCAGCAGCAAGCATCAATCAACTGACCAATGAGCAGATGGAGCGATTCATAGGTGCTAATAATGCTACGGAAGGTTTTAAAGAACCAGCCAACAACGGCAATACGGTGGATGCCGCTTCATTTTTAAAAGATGTGCCCAGTGATGACCTAAGTAATTTTCTGAATGAAACCGCGGATACAGGTGAAGACCTGCTGGCAAACCAGTAAATGGAACAGGTTCAGTTCTGAGAAAAACCGGCATCCCTTCCGTTTCTGTCATTGAGCAAACCAGCATCTATCTGCTTTAACAACATAATAAAACATACGGATGAAACTGATTTTTATTCTTTTAATACCTTTTCTCTTTTTTCGTGTATCCTTAAAGGCGCAGCCTCCCCCCGGCAATAGCCCCCAGCCAAAGGTGATTGATGCTTTTCTTGATTTTCTTACGGAAAAGATCCAGTTAACCCCAACCGAACGCAAACAAATGCGTCCATTGGTATTGGGTTATTTTTCAGAAACAAAGCGGATTAATAAAACCATCACAGACCCCCTGCAAAGAGAACAGGAGCGTGCTGCCCTTAAGATCAGTTACCGGAAATCTTTTACTCCCGTTCTGGGTAATGAGCGCGCTACACGTTTTTTTACAGAAGAACAATTATTCCGAAAAAAAATCAAGGAAGTCCTGAAAGGACGAAATGTTAACAAAAACTAAATAATTGTTAAAACTAATGTTTAAACAATTATTTCAAAAAAAATATTTGTTTCATTTAAGAAACTGTGCTTATATTTGCGCTGGTGTTTTTCATAGGTTAGCAACGGCCAGCTCTTTTTAGGGCAGGCCTTTTTTTATGCCCGTTACGCATTTTCGGGTATTGCAACCGGTTTCTGTGTATCATGGTAAAAAAGAAAGTTCCATCCCCCTTTTTTACCCTGTTCCCACCATTTGCTCCTTAATTCCATTGCTTTCTTTCCGTCGTAATCGTATTTGGCAGCAAAACGGTGCTTCATTTGCTGAAACTGGGGGGCATCATCTGCACCAAAGAAGATGGTCTCTCCGTTGTCCCTGATCCAGAAGACCTGGTGGTATTTCGAGTGCGCCCCGGTTACCTCATAGTCAATATACCCGTCAATAGTGCCGGTATCCGCTTTTAGTAACTCCACCCTGCCGGAAAAAACAGGATCAATTTTGGAAAAATCATAGGAGGGGGCTCCCCGTTCTTTTGCGTAGGCAACTTCCCGTTCCTGTATATAATACGTGGCATTTTCAAAGGTGGGTTTTCCGGCTGCATTGATCATTCCCCCGGTATGGTCCTTATGTAAATGACTCATCAGTACCTTTGTTACATCCCCGGTTTGAAAACCGTTTTCGGCCAGGTGTTTCACCAATTGCAGCTGGCTGCCCGTATGATGGGTAAAACCCAGGCCGGTATCCAGCAATAAAACATCCTTTGAGGTGATCACCAGAAACGGCTGTATCTCCACCAGCAGGCTGCCCTGCGCCCTTTGGATCATTTCATCTTCCGATAAGCGAAAAGGAATAAATTTTTTTGTAGCATCAACGGTGAAACTTCCTTCAGATAATGGTATAATTTTCATTCTTATAATTTGAACCTGCAAAATTATAAGAAATAAACCCGTTGAAACAAAGAGGAGGTATAGGAAGCAAAACAAAATATAACAACAGGAAATACAATCCCTATAAATACGCGTTAACTACTTCCCATATTTTTTCTGCAATCAGCCGCATTCCTTTATCTGAAGGGTGTGCCGCCACCGCCTTGTTTTCATAGAGGCCTGTAGCCTTGTTATCCGGATCGCCGGATAATGCTGTTATACTTACGAACGGGTAGTGGTTTTGACGTGCATAGTTTCGGATCAACCTGTTTACATTCTTGTTTTCCCAGAACCCGTCCACAAGTACTTTCCTTGCTTTATTCTTCTTATCCAGGAACTTCAGTAACCGGTCATAATATTTTATAAAATTGCTGTCTACGGCCGCAGCATCTTTTACATTTTCGCCAATCTTCATAATGATGATATCTGCGTTCTTAAATGCTGCAAGCTCCTCCATATTAAAGATCCTGTAGTTCCTTTCAAAATCAGCTATATTCCTGTACTCAATTACAGCTTCCGGATTTTTTCTAAGGATCTGCACCTGAAGGCGGTGCAGGAAATCACTATCAGCCGCGGATGCTGCCATGCCCCAGTTATGGTTCCATCCTATTTCCGGAGCAGGCCTATGTTTCAGAATACTGTTTCCCAATATCAGCACTTTACTGTGCTTTTTTCCCGGATTGCCGTGCTGATTCTTTTTAGATGTACTGCAGGCGGAGAATACGACAAAAAAGCAAATACTAAAAAATAAAAAGCGCATACTGTTTATCTGTTTTTAAAAGTTTGCTCCACAACCAGCAGTTACCAGATTAATTCCACAACAGAGAGCACCGGCAAATGATCTGAATAGTACCGGCCTTCCTGTTGATCGGTCAGGCTTGCATGCTGAAGCACTTTTACATTTTTGCTGACGAAAATATAATCAATCCTTACGCTAATGGGCCGGGTACTTACAAAGAACCCGCCCGCAGAATTCTCCGGTCCGTAATGCGGTGTTTCGGTTATCAATAAAGCATCTCTTAAAGCACCGTCTCTGGTCATGGTCCCGTAAGCGGTTGATGAAGGTGTTGAATTAAAGTCGCCGGTTATAATTACGGGTGCCTTTCCGGCAATAGAGTCAACCTGATAGCGCAGCACTTCAGCACTTTTATTCCTGGCTATTGCGCCCCGGTGATCAAAATGGGTATTAAAAAAGAAAAATTCCCTGCCTGAATGCTTATCCCGGAATTTGCACCAGGATGCAATTCTGGGATAATAAGCATCCCAGCTTTTGCTTTCTTTTATATAAGGCGTTTCAGAATACCAGAAAGTGCCTTTATCCAAAAGTGTATAGAGGTCTTCCCGATAGAAAACGGGGTTACATTCTCCATTACTGCCGGTAACACGCGGAACGCCATACCATCTGTAACCGGGCAGGTCTTTTTCCAGATCAGCGATCTGTGAGAGAAAAGCTTCCTGCATGCCAATGATACCAGCCTGGTGATATTTTATTAACGCGGCAACATTTGCCTTCCGGTTCTCCCAGTTATTGATGCTGTCAATAGCATTCTTATACCGGATATTGTAGGTCATTACGCGCATCTCCTTTACAGACTGCGCCCCTATTGCTACCGGCAATAACAGGACCCATAAAAAATATCCGGATATGGTACGCCTTGCTGCTCTTTTCATGTGATTGGAGTTTATTAAAATACCTTTTCATTCCGTGCTTTCAGCGCCGTTAAAGATCAACGGCATCCATGTCTGAAAGGTAGAAGGTTCCGCTCCGTTACCGGCCGAAGCATAGTCGCAAAAAGTTACTGTAACGGGCGGAGCTTTTTCTTCCTTATAATTTTCGGCCTCAAAAGCGGCCTCAAACTGGATCCAGCTATCAGCAGTATTACCTGTGACCTTTTTAAGATCAATATATGGCTCCCGGCCTTTTACAGGAGTAATTGTGGCGCCCAGGTTCGTACCGGCAAAACGGGTATCCCTTGACAGCACCACCGGACCGGAAAGCAACGCAAAGTATTTGTGCTGGACGCCCATTACTTTTACCCTGCCGCGCATATCCAGTTCCAGGTTTATTGTATCTCCGGAGTTCCAGGTTCTTTTTATACTTGCATAGGCACCGGGCTTTACATCCTGTGTTACATCATTCACACTCAGCAATGTTTGCACGCTCCATTCAGGTATGCGCACCAGCAGGGTCATGTCTTCGGGCGCTTTCATTTCAAACCGGATTGCCACTTTACCGGATGCCGGGTAATCAGTGATCTGAATCAGCTTTATTTGTTTTCCGCCGGGAGTAATCAATTCAGCATTTCCGTCAATAAAAAAGTTCACAGCGATCCCTTCAGTATTGCTCATCGCTACAAGACCCGGCATGGCAAATAAGCCTCTTGGCCCGTTGGCGCTACAACAATTCAGGTCCATACCGCATTGGCCGCTTCCCGGCAACCGCTGTCCGTTCAATGGTGTGTACTTTGCCCATGTTGCACCCTCCTTTTTTAATGCACTCATGAGCGCATTATAATAAGTGGTTTCAATAGCGTGTGCATATTTTACATCGCCGGTCAGTTTTAATAAAGCCAGGCAAAGCTGCATCCACGTTACTGTTACGCAGGTTTCCTGGTAGTGGTATACCGGGGTGGTTTGCCGCTCCGTACCACCGAACCACATTTCTGCTGAGGCTCCCGAGCCTGCAATATTGATCTCGGTATCCAGTATATTATCAAAAACGTTCAGTACCGCCTGCCTGTAGGCTTCTTTACCTGTTAAGCGATAGAGTTCCAGCAAGCCCTGGTAACAGGACATCATTTCGTAAGCTTTTTGACCCTGCTCCGGGCTATACCAGTTTTTGGGTTTGGGAAAGCGCGCTCTTACATTTACTGCAGATTTGCTGATGAGCTGCGGACCATCAGGCGTTTCCCATTGCGCTACGATGGTTTCCGCAAATTCAAGGTACTTTTTATTTCCGGTTACCACACTCAGCCGTACAACGGGCAGTAATACAGACGAAGCCGCCATGCCCCTGTAATTTCCTTTATTGACTATTTTTCCACCCTGCCTGTTGATTTCCGCTATCAGATAATCGGCCAGTTTTTCTGCGGCCCTTATACTCTTTTTATCCCCCGTAAGATCATAATAATCCAACAGGCCCAGCAGGCAGTATTTCATTCCCCATATATCCCATTGCTTCAATCTGTTTTCAGCACTATAGTTTCCAATATACCCGTCAGGTGTTTGGGTAGCCACGAGGTCTGTAACAGCCGCATCGATTTTTGTTTTCAGTTGTGGATCAGGCTTGTACTTATAAGCCAGTATTGCAGCCGTTAAACATTTGCCCCAGAACTCTGTCTGCCAAAAATGGGTTTCATTCCTGTGCCTGAACGGTTCAACAAGATGCGTAAAGTCCTTGGTAAGCAGATCATTCTGAAAGCACCGCGCCAGCCTGTCACCAATA
>DASVMC010000571.1:0-2282 GCA_036384555.1 Niabella sp.
AGCTGGCTTCGGAAACCCTTTGGGCCAGTATCATTGCAGATGGGTTTCATTTACCGGATGCAGTGTTAAAAGTGTTCCTGAAAGTAAAACAGGGAAAAAGTTTCCTGGTAAGTGATACCACCCGCTTTGCAGGGCTTTCACCCGGTATTTATACAACACATATCGGTGGAAAAGTGAAGCTGGATCCGGAGGGACGGCTGTCTGTTTACGAAACGCCGCAGGCGCTGGCGGGATCTGCAAAATCATTGCTGTGGTGTGTAGAGCACCTTGTAAAAAAAGAAATATGCACATTGGAAGCAGCCTGGGATCTTGCTTCGGTACAACCCGCGGCATTTTTAGGTGATCTGCAACCGGATGCTTTGGCTCCCGGAATGCCGGCGGATCTTGTTCTGTTCGGGAAAACGGAGCAGGGCATCAGGGTTTTACAAACGATAAAATCGGGTAAAATCGTTTTCAATCGGTAACTGTTTTATATGATCAGATCCATTGGTATTATATCAGTATTGTTTTTAATGTCTTTTCCGGTGTATAGCGGATGTAAAAAAGGGGCTTCCGCGCTATCAACGAAGGATAGTGTGCCTGCCGGTCCGCGGATCATCACCTTTGCCGGGTACGAATGGGAAGTAAGGAGCTCTCTGCCCGAAAAGCAGGGCCCCGGTCCCAATTATTTTTCGGATGCGGAGGAGAATGTATGGGTAGACAATGAAGGAAAATTGCACTTGCGGATCACACATCAGAACGGCAAATGGTATTGCGCGGGCATCACACTTACTAAGTCGTATCACTATGGCCGCTATATTTTTCAGACAGACAGCAGGGTAGATAGTCTTGATAAGAACGTGGTGGGTGGTTTGTTTATCTATAAGAATGATGAGCAGGAAGTGGATGTGGAATTCTCAAAGTGGAGCAAAGAAGAGAACCAGGATGCTCAGTTTGTTGTGCAGCCGGGAGATCAGAACGGGAATAAAGAGCGCTTCCCGCTGGATCTGGATGGAAAGACGTCGA
This sequence comes from Niabella sp., assembly GCA_036384555.1. Taxonomy (GTDB): domain Bacteria; phylum Bacteroidota; class Bacteroidia; order Chitinophagales; family Chitinophagaceae; genus Niabella. The sequence goes on from DASVMC010000571.1 coordinate 1,006, forward strand.
CGCACTGGTTCAACTGGCAGCAGGATCGTATTGAGTTTGCCAGTTTTCGCGGTGCGTTAAAAGACACGGCGCTGGCCGGGAATAGCATTCATAAATGGGTCTATACCGGAAGCAGTATTCCGCCAGATACAGACGAAAAAGTAAAGATCAACTTATGGCTGTTCAAAGGGGTACCGCCCGCTGATCTTAAAGAGGCCGAAATGGTGCTTTCAGGTTTCCGTATCCTGGAATAGATCGGTTGCAGTCCCGGCTGCTACAGCCGGGAGCGCTGTTAACAGATCCCGCTATTAAAAACCGGTCCGGACAATATAAAATAAAGTTTTTCGAAATATGCATAAACCAGCCCGTAATACGATTGTTCCTATTGCCTGTATCGGCCTGATGTTTTTTGTGTTCGGCTTTACAACCTGGATCAATTCCATGCTGATCCCTTACTTTAAGCTGGCCTGTGAGTTATCGCATTTTGAATCGTACCTGGTAACCTTTGCGTTTTATATATCGTACCTGGTAATGTCTTTACCGGCTTCTGTACTGCTTAAAAGAACGGGATTTAAAAAGGGCATGATGATCGGTTTCTGGATAATGGCTACCGGTGCCTTTGTTTTTATTCCTGCAGCCTGTTTGAGAGCATACCCTGTATTTTTATGTGGCTTGTTTTTAATTGGCATCGGGCTTGCCTTATTACAGACGGCAGCAAATCCGTATGTGACCATTCTTGGTCCGAAAGAGCGGGCCGCACAACGGATCAGCGTAATGGGGATTTGCAATAAGACGGCAGGCATCCTGGCGCCGCTTATTCTGGCAGCTGCAATTTTTAAACCAGGGGACGAAGAACTGTTCCGCAATATTGCAACCGTTGATCCGGCACTTAAAAATGAGTTGCTGGATCAGCTGATACGGAGGGTCATTTTCCCTTATGCCTGTATGGGTAGTGTTTTATTAATTCTTGGACTTATGGTGCGCTATTCGCCTCTTCCTGAAATTGAAAATTTTGAAGAAAACAGTACCAGCAATACAGCAGTTGCAGATAAACCGATCTTCAGCTTTCCACATCTTATTTTAGGAGTGGTTGCTATTTTTTTGCATGTAGGCTCCCAGGTAATTGCCATTGATACTATCATTGGGTACGCTCATTCAACAGGTATTTCTATTATGAGGGCAAAAGCATTCCCCGGCTTCACGCTATTTGCTACAATTTGCGGGTACCTGGCGGGGATTGTTTTAACGCCGAAGTTCATCTCCCAGCTGAAAATGTTCCGAATATGTACCCTCCTTGG
>DASVMC010000572.1:0-3892 GCA_036384555.1 Niabella sp.
CCTGTATGCCGGGCTTGATGATATCCTGCAATTCTATAACGCCCAGTACCATTTCGTTCTCCGACACTACCAGTGGCGTGCCTCCGTTACTGGCGATCACCCTTGTTCTGTCGCTGATTTCGGGGGGGATGCTGTTCCCGGCTTTTTGCACCAGCCTGGTAATCGCATCCATGGCCCCCTTTCTTATACGAACATTGCCGGAATTGACGCCGGAGCACCTGGTTTCTGCTGTAAAAGGAATGGGCTTATAAACGCTGTGCGCTTCTAAAAAGTGTTGTTGTGTATGTGCAATGTAATTCTTGTCTTTATGTTTTGCAGAAGCCAGTTCAATGATCGATTTGCCTTCGGGTGTTTCATCTGCGAGGGAGCTTAAAACGGCCGACTCTATAAAGTCCTGTTCCGTAACCCCGGCAGCAGGCCAGAAGTTAGTCGCCTTCCGGTTCCCGATAGTGATGGTACCGGTCTTATCCAGCAACAGCACATCAATATCACCGGCGGTTTCTACTGCTTTTCCGCTTTTTGTGATCACATTGGCCCTTAACGCCCGGTCCATACCAGCTATGCCAATAGCTGATAACAATCCCCCAATCGTTGTAGGGATCAGGCAGACAAACAAAGAGATGAGCGCGGCAATGGTAATGGGGGTATTGGCAAAGTCACCGAAGGGTTTTAGTGTGGTACAAACAATGATGAATACCAATGAAAAGCCGGCCAGCAGAATGGTCAGCGCAATTTCATTAGGTGTTTTCTGACGGGAGGCGCCTTCTACCAGGGCAATCATTTTATCCAGGAAACTTTCACCCGGTTTGGTTGTGACCTTTACCTTTATTTTATCGGATAATACTTTTGTACCTCCGGTAACGGAACTTTTGTCTCCGCCTGCTTCCCGGATGACCGGAGCACTTTCACCTGTAATAGCGCTTTCATCAATCGTAGCAAGTCCTTCGATGATTTCCCCGTCTGTAGGAATAATATCGCCGGGCTCACAGATAAAAATATCATTCAGTTGTAAGGAAGAGGACGGGACAATACGGACTTCATTAAGCGTCATTTCGCCTACCGGTTCTATTTTTTTGGCAGGTGTTTCTTCTCTTGTTTTACGCAAGCTGTTTGCCTGCGCCTTGCCTCTGGCTTCAGCGATCGCTTCAGCGAAATTGGCAAAAAGTAACGTAATAAAAAGAATGCAGGTTATGGTAATATTATACCTCAGCGAACCCTGTCCGGTTTGTTGTCCTGCTGTTGCGATCCAGATACATACGCCCAGCATTACCAGGGTGCCGATCCAGACAAGGAACATAACCGGGTTGCGGAACATTTTTGAAGGATTGAGCTTTATAAAAGAATCCTTTAGCGCTTCCATGACCTGATCCTTTTGAAACAGGGATGTATTTTTAGTTTTCATTGTATGTTGTAGTTAATGAGATAGGAGAAATGAGCGGTGAGCGGTAGCGTAAATAATATGGTATGCTTCTTTTTACCCGGCATACGTTCTGCCTTTTTCCTTTTGCTTAGCACTTTTTACCTTTTGTCTTTTACTGTTGCCTCCCCGCACTATTTCATTCCGAAATATTCCCCGATGGGCCCCAGTGTCAGTGCAGGAAAAAACAACAATGCCGCGATCAGAACAATTACAGCAAATACCATAAGTCCAAAGGTTGCGGTATCCGTTCTTAAGGTGCCTGCGCTTTCCGGTATGTATTTTTTGGTACCTAAAATACCTGCAATGGCTACAGGGCCTATAATAGGGAGATACCTGGAGAGGATCAGCACAAAGCCGGTGCTGATGTTCCACCAGGGCGTATTGTCGCCCAACCCTTCAAACCCGCTCCCGTTATTGGCGGCACTGGATGTATATTCGTATAACATTTCGCTGAAGCCATGGGAACCGGGATTAGCCAGTGTTGATGCGGTCTGCGCCGGTAGTGCGGCCCCAAGCGCCGTTGCGGCAAGGATCAGCAAAGGGTGCAGCAAAGCCACGATCATGGCGATCTTCATTTCCCTTGCTTCAATCTTCTTACCAAGAAATTCAGGAGTGCGCCCTACCATCAGTCCGCTGATGAACACAGCCAGTATGATAAAAATGAAGTAGTTCAGTATACCAACTCCCACGCCACCAAAAAAGCAGTTGGTCATCATGGCAAGCAGCATGTTCATTCCGCTAAGGGGCATATAGCTGTCGTGCATGGAATTGACAGATCCCGTGGAAATAACGGTTGTAGCAATGCTCCAGTAGGCGGAAGCAGGCGTTCCGAAACGGACTTCTTTGCCTTCCATTGCTCCCAATGCCGGGTCAACACCCATTGCAGTAATTTTGGGGTTGCCGTGCATTTCGGTGATGATGGTGGGGATGCACAATAGCAAGAAACCCAGCAGCATTACTCCCCAAATGGTCCATGCCAGTTTTCTGCGGTTGATGAACTGTCCAAATGCAAAGACCATTGCGAAGGGGATGATCATCTGGGCAATCAGCTCAATGATATTCGTACTATAATTTACATTTTCCAGGGGGTGCGATGAGTTGGCTCCAAAAAAACCGCCTCCGTTGGTGCCGAGGTGTTTAATGGCGACAAATGCGGCCACGGGACCGGTAGAAACGGTCGTAGTATCACCCTGCAGGGTGATCATTTGCTGCTTACCCTCAAAGGTCATCGGTGTGTGATTCAGCAGCAGCAGTATTGCTATAACGATACAAACGGGTAAAAGGATCCTTGTAATTGATTTTACAAATGCAGTGTAAAAATTTCCCAGGGTCTGATAGCTGCCTTTTCTGAATGCATAAAATACGGCTACTGCTGCGGCCATACCTGTTGCGGCAGTAACAAACTGTAAAAACAGCAGGTATAACTGGCTTAAATAACTCACACCTGTTTCTCCTGAATAATGCTGCAGGTTACAGTTTACCAAAAAAGAAATGGTTGTATTAAAGGCCTGGTCAGGGGACTGATTGGGATTATGATCCGGATTGAGCGGCAACCAGGACTGGTTGAGCAAAATAAACATCCCTATAAAGAACCAGATCAGGTTGATCCACAGGAGCGCCGCCAGCTGCTGCTTCCAGTTCTGTTCCCTTTCCGGATCAATACCGCTGGTTTTAAAAAATAATTTTTCCACCGGCTTTAGCAGCGGATCCAGGAAAGTGCGTTCGTTCGCATAGACTTTTGCGATATACTTTCCAAAAGGGACAGAAAGTAAAACTGTTAATACAAACATGGTAAGAACGCCTAATAACTCTGAGTTCATTGTGTTTGATATTTTGATTAAATGGTTGGCTTGTTTAAAACTTTTCGGGTTTTAAAAGCACATAACACATATAGATAAATACGATAATGGCGATGATGAATAAGCCTGTCATATAAAAAAGTTGAATGGTTTATAATACGGTGTTATACCTTTTCAAAAAATGAGATGGATGCGAAAAAAAGTATAAAACAAAGGATGCCGGCCAGAATAAGAATGCTTGTAAACATGTTTTAATGGTTTGTTTTTTTATTTATTGTTTATTGTCGTTTTCTTAATGCCAAATACAATACCCTGTTTTTATTTATTTATATAGTTGGTTGAGTATAAGATTTTTACGCTTTTATTAGTGCATTGGGAAGCCAAAGAAAACCTATCAAAATGATAAAGATCTTCTCAGAATGAGACAGGAGCTGCCGCAAGTCCCTCATTCAGGATGGCTGATGACAGGGAACTGATTGTTCAGCAGTTCCGCGGGAATGTTATTTTTGCACCGGTATGGAACGTATGATCAATGCGCTTTCGCTGCTTACAACAGCTGACCGGTTCCTGGTTTTTTTAGGTCAGAACCTGCTGGTATTCCTGTTTGCTCTGTTGCTGGGATACAGTATGCTTTCCTTCTCGAAAAGACCAGGAGGAGCGATCTCTAAAAGTG